>JAOZSR010000106.1 GCA_029939575.1 Fidelibacterota bacterium | reverse complement strand
AACATTCGTACCTCATTTAGAATGACAGCAAATTTACTTTTTACGGAATTGTCAATCCTGAGTAAATACATGCCATTTTGGCCTTTTCCAACTTGATAAAAAATGAGTTAGATCTGATTCTACAGCTTTATTCATTTTTTCTACACCATCATAAAAAAGGATGAAATCAAATTGAGTTGAATCAGATTCAAATTGCTCAGAAAACTGCTTTGCTATATTATTTACAGAAACAAATTTTCTTCCTCCAATACTGCTGATTGGAAAATGTAACCCTTTGGAAAATTCATTTTCTTCATAGGCTTTGAAAATTAATTCTGTACACAACAATGTTGAATCAGAAATAAAATCAAAATTATAATCATAGGCTCTGCCTAAATAAGAAAATGAATTATATATGGCAATTGCTTTTTCAATTGTTTTTAATTTTGGTCGTAATACGGTAATCCCGTCACAGTTGGCTGATTTTTCAATAGAGGCAAAAATAACTCCTTCTTTTAGAGATTCAATTACTCTTGCATAATTATTATCCGGCTGTTTTTTAATACATAATTTATAAGCTTCCGGATAGTCTTTTTTCAATAAGGAATCGAAATTTCCACTGGATTCGCCCTGGCTCAGGACCCAGCAAACTGTTGCTGAGTCTTCATTGAAAAATTTATCCCGCTCTTCCGGTAAACCAATATACAATACACTGTGTGTCCAAAATCCTGGAATTCCAATATTTGTTAAATGCCACTCTCTTCTTTCCAGAAAAATATCACCAGGTTCTAATTGCTTAGTAATTGTTCGAATTTGTTTTTTTGAGATTAAATATTTACCTCTTCGCTTTACTTTTATTCGACTTGCCAGGTAAGCTAAGTTTTTTTGAATTGGATACCAAAGCGTAAATCTTGCTTTATCAATAATATCTATGCTGTTTTCAATTGTTAGGATAATACCTTTTCCTTTTCCCATTTTCCAAATATAAGATTTATCAGCATTTATATATTTTTCAATTTGTTGTGGTGCATGCTTTTGAAATTCTCTGAAAATAACATTCATAGCAACAAATCTTGTTGCTATAGAAATATTTAAATAATGTTTTTTGAAATATTTATAGCTGTTTTTAGGGATATTTAATTCTTTAGATGCTTCATTTAATATTATATCAATATCAGGATTGTTTTCCAGAATTGATATTAATTCCAAAGCATATCGGTATTCTGTTAGAAAGGCAAAATAGTAACACATAAAATCATCAAAATCAACCGGATACCGATTGAGAGAGTAGAATTTTCTGTGGTTTTCCTTAATTTCATTTAAAACATAATAATAATCCTGGAAACAACTCCACAAATACCTGAGATTATTTTTCTGGGCCACAGTCATGATTTCGGTATCTTTATTTTTGAGAGTTATTTCCTTGTCGTTTTTAAGAAAAGTTATGATCGACTCTATGTTGATTCGAAAATTTTCAATAGAACTTATCTCTTCTAAATAACTTAAATCAGAATTCTTGCTTTTTGTTGTACATGAGGAGCTGGTAATGAAAATTATAAAAAATATGTAGAGTAACTTCTTCATTTATTCTGTCTCACTTTAATATTCCAATCTAAATGTTAACATTGATTAAAAATTACAAATCTATTTTAATTAATCAAGGCTTTAAAAAAAATCAATCTTAATAGTCTTGCAATTATTTTTCTAAAAATTTTGGTTTAAATATGACACAAATTGATGGCAATATCAACAACGCTCCGATTAGGCAGGCTGATATTGAAACAGTGATCAAAAAACCAAAATATTGTAATGGTCGAAATCCGGATAAAAATAGTACCAGAAATCCAATTACAACAGATAACGCATTAAATATTATTCCTCTACCGGTTGTGATTAATGTTATAGATATTGCTTCTTCGTAGGATTTGCCTTTTTTGATTTCATCTCTGTATCTCCAAAGAAAATGGATTGTGTAATCTACTCCAACTCCAATCATTATTGCACTTAGAATTGCAGTAGCCACATTTAATTCTATTTTAAAAAAGCCCATTAATCCAAAGAGGATAGAAATTGCCATTGCTAAAGGAGCGGCTGATAATAAACCGGCAACTACTGAACGAAAAAACAGGGCAACAATTCCTCCTATCATAAACAAAGATAAGAACAGGCTAATAATCTGGCCTTTTACGATTGCCGAACTAACTTCCAATTCCATTTCTACATAACCACCAACAATTGTAAAAGGTGAATCTTCTAAACTATTTACCAGGTTATTGATATAATTGAATTCTTTTTTGAGAACATCATTACTTGATGAAGAAATTCTCGCAGATATAAGTGCATTTTCAAAATTGAAATCAACCATTTTTTCAAAATCTTCAGGGTCTCCACTCATATTATATAATAAAAAGTATTGTGCGATCATTTCCCTGGTATCGGGTATCCGGTCAAATTCATCAAGATCATCATGCATGACTTTATTCATTTTCCTGATGACTTTGGAAATACTCGAGATATTTCCCAGCATTTCCCGCTTTTCCATTTTTTCAACCAGCCAGTCAATTTTTTTCATTATTTCAGGGTTTTTAATATCTCCCTTTGCTACAATTGAAATTCCTGAGACACCGCCAAAATATTTTTTAATAATTTCATTAGTTTGATAGACTTCGGAGTTTTTCTTGAAAAACTTAACCAGATTTGTGTCAACGTTGATTTGAAAACATCCTATAAGACAAATAATAATAAGGATAGAAGTGTATAGGAGAATTCTTTTTGGATATTTATTGACCAGGTTTATCATTTTTTTAAGTATCTTCTCTAAAAAATGGGTGCTTTGGTCAGATCTGATATATTTTGATCTTGGTAATAATGAAAGTACGGCCGGAATAAATAAAAGACTTCCAAATAAAGCAAATACAACTCCTATGGAAGAGAGTATTCCTACTTGTTTGGCAGGTAAAATAATATGCGATTGTAAACATAGTAATCCAAAAATGGTTGTTATTCCGGTTGCCATAACCGGCGTTGTAAGACTGTGAATTACATTTTTCAGAATTTGTTTTTTCCCTAATTTCAGTTTCAGATTTTCTTCCTGATAATTAGCAATTATATGAATACCATAATCATTAGCTACTGCTATCAGGAAAACAGGGAGTAGCATTGTGATTATTTGGAATTTCCAGTGAAACAGAACAATGAATCCCGTACCAACAATTATTGACATTATTACAACTGAAAAAGGAAGAAAGACACCACGTATTTCACGGAAGCAGACAAAAAGAAATATCAACATTATTAATAAACCGGCAGGAATGAAAAAACTGACATCCCTTATCATCAAATCTGACATTATTGCCCGCGTAGCCGGCATACCGCCAATATGTGTTTCTTCATCACCGGGAAATTTTTCTAATATCTGCCGGATTTGTTTTATAATTACATCATCAATCACATCTTCCTGGAGGATTGCTATAATTGCAGTTGCTGTAAAATCTTCGGAAACTAATTCACCGAATATCATTTCGTTATTTTTAATTTTGGTACGTAGGTCTTCTCTTTTGTTTTCATCACGGGGAATGCGTTTTATCATGGATTCGACAACCATTGATCCATCTTCTGCTCTTATATCTTTAAAATTTGTCAGGCTTATTACATCCTCAATTCCCTTAGTTCTTTCCAAAGCTCTTGTGATAGTTTTTAATCTTTTTAGGGTTTTTTCGGCTAAAATATCTTTAGATTGAAAAGTAATTAATGTGAATTCCGTACCACCAAATATTTCTTCGATCTTATCCATACGTAGTTTTGCAGGATAATCATCGGGCATCATACTTTCAATTGTCGGGTCAACCTTGATGTCTTTCAACTGGAAGGCGAAAAATATTGTGATTATCACAAATAAGATTATCACGGTCCATCTATGATGTGTGGCAAAGGTGCTCATTTTTTCAATCATTTTTTACCTTTAATTTTGAAATAAAATATATGAATAATCCTTGTGATGTAATTTGTATAGTTCTAATAAAAATCCTAAATATTCAAGTTTGTTTTTATTTCTGTTAGTTAGTAAAAACAAAATACGAGAAAATAACATTTTATTGATAATCTGAATCTTAAAATGAAATTTTCATTTCAAGATAAGCTGTATTTAAATAATCATCTAAGATTCCGAACAGAGTTTGCTCATCTCCATGGTAATAATTTATTCCACCTGTAAAAGTATAAGCATCAGTGATGTTATAATCCGCTTTAAGACGGTAAAATGATTCAGATGTACTAAAATTATAATTTCCGATAAATTCCAGGTTCAAAGTTGAGTGAAAAAGATTCCAGCCACTTTGGAACAGAATACTGTGAAGAATTTCTTCTGTCTGGAGGGACATGATATTATTTTGATTTAATAATGGTTGGGAAGGATCTGATGGCTGATATTCAAATATTTTTTTTCCTGAATATTGCAGGATAAGATTAATATCAGCAAAAATTTCTTTATCAAATCCTAAAACATATTCCAGTTCAGGCGACGGTATAAAAATTTCATCATAATCTTGGGTTTGCTTATAGGCAATTTCACCACGTATCCCAATATTATTAAACAATGTAGAACTAAAATCTCCACCGATTACATTAATTGGGAAAGGTATGAAATTTAGCTCATAACTGTTTTCACTCATATTTACCATTTTTATTCCGGGATTAATAGAATATCCGGTAAAATATGAAATTGAACCTCCAAAGTTACTACCGGAATAATTTAATTTTAATGCTTTGGAAGAATTTACATTGCTCAGATCGTATTCAAATTGGATATTATCAGGAATCAGGGTTAAGGGCATTTCCGAGGAGCGATAAATTGGAACCAGTATTCCGGTTAACTGATATTTATTATAATTTGCGGTACATTTAAACATAAAATTTGACATTCTCCTGTCGTCATCGTCAGGTGAAAAAATATTAATGTTTTGAGGTGTCAAATTATCTGTTGGGTTATATCCATCAGCCCGTCCCCAGACATTTATTTGCTGTCCAATTCTGAAATCTAAAGGGCCATTAAAATAATCAATATATGCTTCTCTCAGATTATATTCGAAATGATTTTCATTATTTTGAATTCTGAGTTCTGCATAAGCCTGACCGAATTTATTTTTATCAACTTTTAATATCAAACTTAATTCTGAATAATATTGATTAATTTCCTGATAATTAATATCAGAGAAAATATTTGTTCGTAAATATCCATTCATTTCATAAGTTGAATTGGATATTGTTTCTTCCTGAACACTTTCAAACAATCCCTGAGAAAAAATAATTGATGACATAAATATTAAAACAAGTGTTAATTGATAATATTTTTTCATGTTACATCCTAATAAAATTTATTTACAGAAAAAGATACTAATCAAATGTGCGTTTGGCAAGGTGTTTTTTTTTGCCTGCAGGTTGTGATGAATTGTTACCGGAAAGCAATTTGGCAATTTTTGTTAAAAACTCCCTTTTAGTAGTTTAATAGTTTTTTTCTATTGTTTACTAAAAGGGAGTCAGTTCATATTTTATGAATTATTACCAGAATAATGTATATAACACAACCAGAATAATACTGATAATAACAGTTGAAATATTAAAAACCGGTCCTGTTTTAAAGAATTCTCTTGAAATTGAAATACCTTTTCCATCATCCTGACCTTTCCCCTCGATATAACTTACAATTCCAATAATTATCATTGTAGATATCCAGGTGATCATCATCTGATCCATCCAGGGCATTTCAGTGGCAAGTTTTAAAACTAATGCAATTGGGATTGAAAGTACAACTCCCCAGATTGCTCCATTGTTAGTAGATTTTTTATAAAATAGTCCCATTATAAATACACCTAGAATTCCCGGACTAACCAATCCTGTATATTCCTGAATATATTGAAACATCTCTTTAATAGAACCTAAAAGTGGAGCAACAAAACAGGCAATTATCAATGAAATTAAAACAGTAAGTCTGCCAACAAAAACTATTTGTTTATCTGTAGCCTTTTTATTTATATAAGGTTTATAAATATCCATAGTAAAAATTGTTGATGTTGAATTCAACATTGAGGCGAGTGAAGATACAATAGCAGCAGCCAGGGCAGCCAGTACAAGTCCCTGCAGGCCTGCCGGAACAAATTGACTGATCAGCCAGGGATAAGCTTTATCATAGTTTATTCCTCCTCCGGATGCAAAGGCTTCGTTTACTCCGGGAATTACAGCCGTTCCTTCCGGCGATGTAAACATTACGTATGCTACAATACCGGGAATAACAACTATAACTGGAATGATAAGTTTTAAAAAGGCAGCAAAAGCAATTCCCTTTTGGGCTTCTTTTAAAGATTTTGCAGCAAATGTTCTTTGAATTATATATTGATTAAAACCCCAATAATATAAATTTGCTACCCACATTCCACCAACGAGAACCGCAATTCCGGGAAGGTCATTAAAACTTTTGTGCCCCTTGGTCAAAATCATATGAAAATGGTCACCGGCAGTATTATAGATATGACTTAAACCAGCCACAACTCCACCGTCGGGAGTAACATGGTCAAGTGCGATAAATGATGTGATTAAACCTCCGACTATCAGGAGTACAACCTGGATTACATCTGTCCAGGCAACTGCTGATAAACCACCCCAGATAGAATAGGCAGCAGCAAATAATGCCAGCCCAACTATTCCATGTATAATATAATCACCACCACCGGTTCCAAGAATAGTATCCAGGGCTTTAGAACCAAGAAATAGTACAGAAGTCAGATTAACAAAGATGAATAAAGCGATCCAAAATATTGCTAAAATTGTCTTAAGATTTTTGCTATATCGCGCTTCCACAAATTCGGGAATTGTATAAAGGCCTTTTTCAATAAAAACCGGTAGAAAAAATTTACCAACTATCAGTAAGGTTATTGCAGCCATCCATTCATAAGAAGCAATTGCAAGTCCAATTGAAAAACCGGACCCGGACATACCGATAAATTGTTCTGCTGAAATATTTGCAGCAATTAATGATGCACCAATTGCCCACCAGGGTAATGATTTACCAGCCAAAAAATAATCTTCTGCGGTTTTGTCCTTACCTTTTTTTGTTCTGGAAACCCAGAGTCCAACTGAGATAATTACCATTGCATAGCCAATGAATACAATATAATCGATCAATGAAAATTCCATAAAAACCCTCTTTTTTTAATAATTAATATCCCTCAAATAATTTCAAAATTTAAACTAATATAATTGTCCTATTAATACAATAATTTTAAACCATAAAACAAAACTTTTATGTTATCAAAGACCAAGCCATTTTAAATAATAGGTAATAGATAAAATTTTTTGTAAGATTCTCTTATTAAATCAATAACAATTTATTCTTATTTTTATAAACAGGTTACACCTTGTTGTCTGATTTTTAGAGATGTTACAGAGTCTTTTCCAAAATATTTTTCCATGAAAGTAATATATTTTTGGCCCAGATTAAGAGGTACAAAAGATTGAATAGTTCCGGCAAATCCGCCACCATGAACCCGACATGCACCTTTTACTTTATGCATTTTTAAAAAATATTCGGTAAGTACCAGGGCAAGACTAATTCCCTGTTCATTGGGATTTTTTGGAGCAAAACAATTTTGAAGCCAACGAAATGATGAGTTTCCGGACTCATTTACTAATTTTAAAAATTGATCAGGATTATTATCTTTCAAAGCCTCTAATTGCTCAAGAACTCTATTATTTTCACCTAAAAAATGGATTGCTCGTAATATTGCTCTGTCTCCTAATTTTTTTCTCATATCAGGTATATTTTCTGATAAATTTTTCATATTAATTTCACGACAAACTTCAGAGCCGAAATATTCAGCCACAGATTTCATTTCTACCGGAATAGAAGCATAATCATCGGTCAGATCAGCATGATTTCCTCCTGTATTTACAATAAAAAGACTAAGTTTGTTTTGAGAAAAACTATGATTCAATTTTTTGATTTCAGGCTTTTGTATGTTTTGGAAATCAATTGTAATAATTCCACCGACTGCAATTGACAATTGGTCCATTAATCCACAGGGTTTGTTAAAGTAATTATTTTCAGCCCATTGTCCTATAATTGCGATTTGTTCGGCTTTAATTTTTTCCTGATTAGATAATTTATTAAAAATATGTCCAATTAGGATTTCAATTGATGCGGAAGAACTCAGACCGGAACCTACCGGTACATTGCTGGAAATAAATGCATCAAAGCCTTGAATATTATATCCTAAATCTAAGAATCTTTTGGCAATTCCTTTTATCAAAGATGTTGTAGTTCCATCTTCAGATTTTTGATAGGATAAATTTTTCAGATCAACCCGGAAGGCTTTGGAATAACCTTCTGAAAACAGGTTAATAGAATTAGTATTGTTTTTTCTGACAGCACCAATTGTATCCAAATCAACAGCCGCTGCAAGTACCCGTCCATGATTATGATCGGTATGATTTCCGCTGATTTCTGTTCTGCCAGGAGAGGAAAAGAGGTATTCCGGGAATTCAGAAAAATGCTCAGTGAATTTGTTAACAAGTTTACTGTATCTTACTATTTGATTTTTAAAATCCCGGGGGCTATAGAGTTCTTTTATTGAATTTTGCTTTGCTTTGATAATATCCATCTATTTATTTTCCCTGTTTCTATTTAATTTGTAATGTATTTCGGAAAGTTGTTTCAAAGTATCAGCAGCCTGTTCTGCAGTAATATCACGTTGGGCTTCGGCCAGCATTTCATATCCGACCATAAATTTTTTGACTGTCGCTGATCTTAATAAAGGTGGATAAAAATGAGCATGAAGAGTCCAATATTCAGAATTTTCTTTTTGAAAGGGTGCCTGATGCCATCCCATTGTGTAGGGAAAAGAAATTGAAAAGAGATTGTCATATTTTACCAGAAATATTTTCAAAATATTTGATAGTTCGTTTATTTGATTTTTTGTTAAGTCTGATAATCTTGCCACTTGTTTTTTTGGTAAAAGTAAAGTTTCATAAGGCCATGTTGCCCAAAAAGGTACTACAACCATCCACTCACTGTTTTCCGCTACAATTCGTTTTTTTTCATTTTGTTCTATTTTTGCGTAATCAATTAGTAACTGGGTTTTATTTTTTTCAAAATATTCCCCTTGGTTTTTCATCTCTTTTTTTGCTTCATTGGGAAGTTCTGAACCTGTCCAAATCTGACCATGAGGATGAGGATTTGAGCATCCCATAATTGCGCCTTTGTTTTCAAAAATCTGAATCCATTTATATTTTTGTCCAAGTTCCCTTGTCTGGTTAATCCACAGGCTTATGACCATCTTAATTTCCTCAGTACTCATTTCAGCCAGCGTAAGATCATGCCTTGGTGAAAAACAAATTACTCGGGATGTTCCCTCGACTCCCTGTGCTTTTAGTAAATTTTTATGATTAAATTCATCTTGTCCTGAATCGGGTAACAGGGCTGCAAAATCATTTTTAAAAACAAAAGTATTTTTATAATCAGGATTTTTTATCCCGTTAGCGCGAATATTGGCAGGGCAGAGGTAGCAGTTTGGATCATATTGAAGTTTGTCCTGTATATTTTCCTGCTCTGATTTTCCTTTCCAGGGTCTTTTTGTACGATGAGGTGAAACCAATATCCATTCGCCGGTTAAAGGATTGTATCTTCGGTGTGGAGTTTCATTAATATTTAATTTTGTCATAATTCTTCTATTTTATTATTTTGTTTGCAATCGATTGCAATTTTACATTTTTTTTGTTTGTTAGCAAGTCTTTTTTAATATTTTTTAAGGTTGATAATTCCGTAAAAAGTAAATTTGCTGTTATTCTGAATGAGGTACGAATGTTTACAATCAGGTTTTTGACCGAAAGAATCTCCTACAATTATCGACGAGATTCTTCGTTGCTACGCTGCCTCAGACTATGTCCGGCTTTCGACGGAAAGACAGCTTCGAGCCTTTTTACGATTCCATCAAGGTTAGATGAATTATATAAATTATTCCAATAGAATAACTGTCAGAATAAAAAAGCCTTGACATAAAAAAATATTTCTATTATTTTGCATTCGATTGCAAAGGGATAGGTTTTAAAATGATAAATAAAAATGCTACTGTAAAAGATATTGCCAAAAAATTAGGGATTCATCAATCCACAGTTTCCAGAGCCTTAAGAAATCTTCCGGGAATTAGTCCAAAAACCCGAAAACTTGTATTAGATACTGCAAAAAAGATGAATTACATACCAAATCTTTTTGCCAGGAATCTTAAAAATAACGTCTCCAAAACAATTGGTATTATTATACCGGAAATTAGGCACGATTTTTTTTCAAATGCCATAAGTGGTATTGAACATATTGCTTATAATAGAGGGTATGTTCCGCTTTTGCTTCAATCCAATGAATCGGTTGAAAGAGAGTCTTTGAATATTGATGCTATGATTTCGAACAGAGTTGCCGGAATAATTGTTTCAATTACCCAAAATACTACTAACGGAGATCATTTTCAAAAACTAATTGATTTGAATATTCCTTTAGTTTTTTTTGATAGAATTATAGATGGAATACAATCTAATAAAGTGATTTCTGATGATAAATCCGGTGCTAAAGCTGCTGTTGATTATTTAATCAAAAAAGGTTATAAAAAAATTGCTTTTTTATCAGGACCGGAAGAGTTAAATATTTGTAAGAACAGGCTGGAAGGATATCTTGCCGCACTAAAAAATAATAATATTGCTTATGATAAAAATCTTGTTACCTATGGATCTCTACATGAAGATAATGGATATGATACAATATCAAAATTTTTGGATGAAGAGAATCTTCCGGATGCGATTTTTACAGTAAATGATCCGGTTGCAATAGGCGCTTTTAAAAAATTAAAAGAAGTCGGACTCAAAATTCCGGATCAAATCGGTGTTATTGGATTTTCAAATAATTTAGTTACAACTTTGATAGAACCAACTTTAACAACTGTTGAACAATATCCGGGGGAAATGGGGAAGAGGGCAGCTCAAATTTTATTAGAACAGATTGAAAGCAAAGAGGAATATTTTCTTCGCACTGAAGTGATTCATTCAAAATTGATTGTTAGAAATTCTACATGAAAAATCTTTCTATCGGCTAAAGCCGAAGGATAACTTTTATAAAACACTACACTTTT
>JAOZSR010000036.1 GCA_029939575.1 Fidelibacterota bacterium | reverse complement strand
CTCGGCGAAATTGTAATGCCGGTGAAGATGCCGGCTACCCGCAGCAGGACAGAAAGACCCCGGAACCTTTACTATAACTTGGCATTGGGTTTTGGTTTTGTATGTGTAGGATAGGTGGGAGACTATGAAGTTTCGATGCTAATCGGGATGGAGTCATCCTTGAAATACCACCCTTATAAAATTAGAATTCTAACTTATCTCCTTGAATCAGGAGAAAGGACATTGTCAGGCGGGTAGTTTGACTGGGGCGGTCGCCTCCTAAAATGTAACGGAGGCTCCCAAAGGTTCCCTCAGCACGGTCGGTAATCGTGCATAGAGTGCAAAGGCATAAGGGAGCTTAACTGCGAGACCTACAAGTCGAGCAGATGCGAAAGCAGGGCTTAGTGATCCGGCGGTAACGAGTGGAAGTGCCGTCGCTCAAAGGATAAAAGGTACTCCGGGGATAACAGGCTTATCTCCCCCAAGAGTTCATATCGACGGGGAGGTTTGGCACCTCGATGTCGGCTCGTCACATCCTGGGGCTGGAGAAGGTCCCAAGGGTTGGGCTGTTCGCCCATTAAAGTGGCACGCGAGCTGGGTTTAGAACGTCGTGAGACAGTTCGGTCCTTATCCGCTGTGGGCGGAGGAAATTTGAGGGGTTCTGCTCTTAGTACGAGAGGACCAGAGTGGACGAACCGCTGGTGTATCAGTTGTACCGTCAGGTGCATTGCTGAGTAGCTACGTTCGGATTGGATAAGCGCTGAAAGCATATAAGCGCGAAACCAACCCCAAGACTAGATTTCCCTTTCCATAATTGGATCTGAAGGTTTCTTGGAGACTACAAGTTTGATAGGTCATAGGTGTAAGGTCAGTAATGATTTTAGCCGAGTGATACTAATAAACCGTGAGTCTTAACCAAATCTTTTATAAAATAGAATAAATATGTTAAAAAAATATACTCCCAATTTTTTGATTTTTCCGGTGACTATAGCAGAGGGGAAACACCCGATCCCATATCGAACTCGGCAGTAAAGTCCTCTAGCGCCAATGATACTGCCTCATCTCGAGGTGGAAAAGTAGGTCGTTGCCGGGAAACTTTAAAGCCCCGATTTTTTCGGGGCTTTTTTTTTATTGTTTTTGTTTTTTTTAATTTCTACATTAAAATATATTCATTGATTGAATATTTGTATAACAATATGTTTTAACTCACAGAGTTATGTTGAAATATTTACTATATTTGTATATATAATATAGGAGAAAAACAATGCAGAAAAAAAATTTATTTATAATCGTGTTATTAGTATTAATTGTCAGTTTTGCCGATGCCCAGTCGGATATTAGTTTAACAAAAAATTATTTTCATCATATTGAAACTTATTATCTGCTTGATTTTGCGATTACATCTGGTACCGCTAATCCCGATTTCTTTTCTTATACTTTAACAAATGGGGGAGTAGAGCCAGTGCGGATAAAAATTGAATTTGAAATGACCGCAGATATTCATTCGCTATCAAATTTTAATAATCGTCGATTATTTTATGCCAAAACACGTGCAGTCACCATGAACCCGGGAAGTCTAAACCTTACGAGTGTAGACCTTACACAAGATATTGAATTTTCAGATATTGATACTGAAGGAATTATTCAGGGTGCATTTAAATTTGAAAACTCCGGAGATGATAATATTGGAATCGATGAACTGGAATCTCTGCAGGCATCTTTGCTAGCCAGTGGCGGTGCGCTACCAGCGGGAACATACTCTTTTAATTTTTCTGTATTAGATGAAAATGATAATATTTATGTAACTGACAATGAAATAATACAAGTTTCAAATTCTGGAAGTGTTAGGATAACCTGGCCAGGAACCGAATCCCTGGAAGAAATTGATAATTATACTATAACTTCAACTAATCCAAATTTTCAATGGATAGTTGATCCGTATTTTTGGGATACAAGCTGCCCGGAATGTGGCTGTTATATTCGAGTAGCTGAATATAAGGCTGATGCCGGACACGAATCTTTAAATGACGCATTGGATGGAGATTATTCAATTTTGCCTTATAATCAGATTGGATATTATAAATTAGAACCAATTCCTGTACCAAATTCTGATTTGTTTTCCCCAGCAAGTTCCTTAATGTATAATGAAAGTCTTGGCGGTGTTTTTACTGCCGGTGGATTATATGTATGGCAGGTAATAATTAAAGTACCCACAAGTCATGGATTTGATGAATTTGAAAGTGAGATAGTTGTTTTTAAAATCATGGAAGAGGGGGGATCTGAAGAATCACAGGCTCAACAAGCTGTTGACAATTTAATCCAAACTGTTTTACCTCAGGTTGCTGGCGGTGGACAGGCAGATGAAATTATTGAGCAGTTAGAAGGTTTTGTTCCTTCAGGCCAATTGGAAATTAATGGTCAAATTGTTAGCCCCGATGAATTGCAGAATACGATGAATCAAATCCAGTCAGGTCTATTAGAAGTAATAAGTATGACAATTGAATAAAATAAAGGAATTATATCATGAATAGATTAAGAAAAATTTTCATTCTAATGTTTGTCCTGATTTTTTCAATTACATTATTCTCTAAGGACAAGGTAGCACTTTCTATAAAATCCAGAGGAGATACGCGAGTAAAAGGGGGTGATGAGGAAAAATATAAAAACAAATTAAAAGTTGGCGCATCACTATACTCTGAAGATAAAATTAAAACCTATAAAGATGGATATGCCGTTATCATTTTTCTTGATGATAAATCCCAATTGAAAATCAGGGAAGATTCTGAAATGGAGATTGCAGGTAAAATTAAAGGCAATGTTATTTCAAAACAAATTACAATGGATTTTGGAACACTCAAAGCAAATGTAAATCCACAGAAAAAGGGTGAATTTATCATAGCTACTCCAACATCTGTGGCTTCTGTTAAGGGTACTGGTTTTTGGATGGTTGTAGACCCATTAACCGGAGATAGTATTTTTTGTGAAGAGGGGGAAGTAGAGGTTGTTAATAATGAAAGTGGGGAAGTAATAGTTGTATCGGGGGATCAAACAGGCACATCTACTCCTGATGGCAATGTTGGTGTAGAGGACACAGAAGAAGGAAGTGCACCTACAGACGAAGAAGATGATGGCGTAGGTGATGGTGACAGCGATGGTAACGGTGAAGAAGATACAGATGGTGGAACCGAAGAGAGTGGTGGTGATAGTGAACCTGGTGAAGAAGAGACTAGTACAATTCGCATTGAATTTCAAAATAATGATGGTGAAATAAAAACACTAAGGATTGAATATAAATAGTTTTATATATATATTAGTATGTAAACACTACAAAGGGTAGAAGTAGTTAATTCGAAATGGGAGATAATATTGATGAAATATAAATATTTTGGAATTGTTTTATTTCTCTTATTATTTATATATACAGTAAATGGGCAAACTTTATATCATTCTCCACCAAAAAATGTTTATGCTAACTCATCAGTTACTATTGAAGCAGTAATTGAAAGTGCGATGAAGGAATTGAATAGCATACGTGTTTTATTTAGAGAGGCGGGGCAAGATTCATATATTGAAGAAGAAATGTATGGTGAGAATAATATATACTCCTTTACAATTGCCGGAGAA
The DNA here is from genome assembly GCA_029939575.1 of Fidelibacterota bacterium. GTDB lineage: Bacteria > Fidelibacterota > UBA2242 > UBA2242 > JAOZSR01 > JAOZSR01. The sequence continues at coordinate 29,621 of JAOZSR010000036.1, read as the reverse complement.
AATATCACTGAAAATGGGATTGAATATCTTATAATTGCAGAATTCAAAGATAATAGTTTTGTGGCATTTCCCAAAGTGGATCCATATAATGTACCCATGTTTTTACCTGCCAAAAAGGGTTTTTCAGGTATTGGTTTAGAAAATTTAAACCAACAAAGCAGTAATTATGGTATAAATGCAGAAGCGATTATTTTAAGTCCGGAAAAGGATGAAATTGTAGCAGCAGAAGAAGTTTTAATCGCAGTTTCGTTATTTAATACGCCTGATGTTGACCTGAATTCTGTTATTATTAAAATTGATGGAAGAAAATTAGCAGGAGGAATAGAAGTTACCAGTGATTTAATCACATCTCGACCACAAAATATTTCATCAGGGAGGCATACCGTATCAGTAAGTTTTAAAAATTCTAAAGGTGAAGAATATACTCCTCTTATCTGGAATTTTAATGTTGTAAGAACAATAGCAGAAGCCCAAAGCCTTTTTAAAATTCGTGGTAATGTTACTACGAACAGTAATTCTGAAAAAGTTCGTGGGATTACTAGAAATATTCAATATTTACGGGCAAATACACAACTTTCATATTCCTGGCTGGACGTACATGCTAAAGCATTTTTATCTACTATGGAAGATCCGCAAAAACAACCCAGAAACAGATTACAGGCTGGTTTTTCTACAACTTATTTTGATTTAAATGTAGGAGATATAAATCCTAATTTCTCGGAATTCGGTTTAAAAGGAAAGCGTGTCCGTGGTATTGAAGCTGATTTAAAATTACGATACTTTAATGTCCATTTTGTATCTGGAGAATTAAACAGATCTGTTAATGGTTATATCAGTGAATCACCTGATACATTAGCAGATGGAGGTGGGCTGGCCTACAAAAGAAATGGCTATACCTACAAAAGAGATATGATTGGTATCAGACCCTATTTTGGCTCTGGAAAGTATTTCCAATTTGGCTTATCAGTGCTTAAAGCCAGGGATGATACTTCCTCGGTTAAAAAAGAATTATCAGGGATTCTACAGGGGAATGATATTTCTATAAATATGGATGGAGTAAAGCCACAGGATAATATTGTAATAGGCTCCGATATGACTATTGCGCTTGATAACAAGAAAATAGTATGGAAAAATGATGTAGCTGTTTCAATCTTGAATACTGATATTTCTGAAGGTGCGATCTCTTTAAATGATCTTGATACTTTCTTGCCCGGTGATACTCTTCAAGATGGGTTAATTACTTTTGGTGATACTGAAATAAAAATAAATCAAATACCTGTGGATCCCAGTGATTTTTCAGATTTTTTAATTATAAATGAGAATCTTATTACACATTTACCAATATTGCCTGATTCGGCTACTGGAAAAATTGGAGTCAAAGAAGTTTTAAATATGCCAGGTTCAGCTTTTAAATCTGAAGCAAAATTTAATTATTTCAATAATTATTTAACAATCAGGTATAATAGAATAGGCTCAAAATTTAAATCACTTGGAAATCCTTATCGCCAGGATGATTATCAGGGATTTCGAATTTCAGATCGAATCAGAATGTTTAAAAATCGGCTTTTCTTAACTTTGAACTATGATCAAAAAAGAGATAATCTTAGTGGATTAAAGACAACTACAACAATATCAAGTGCGTTTAATGCAGGTCTTACATTACGTCCGGGAGTTGGGCTGCCAACTATCAGTTTTAATACAATGCAATTTTCCAGGGACAATGATGCTGAAGATATAGACACTACTTTTTCTGTTAGCCAGGATAATGAACAAGTGATGAGAATTATTGATTCCCGTAGATCAGACATGACTATCAGACAAAGTTTCAATATTACACATCGCATTGAGATTGCCGGGATTTCGAATTCATTAAGTCTGAACTATTCCATTTCCAGTCTAAGTGATGGAATAGATGATAGACCGGAAAGCCACTCCTTTATTGCAACAAACTCATCTATGGTTGGTTTTGGAATTAATTCTAATTTTAATTTTCCTCTTACAACAATGTTTAGGGTAACATCTAATATCAATGAAAGTAGTGCTAGTGATAATCCCTATAAATATATTTCTGTTAAATTTCAGGGGAAATATGATATTATTCCAAATAAATTAAACATACTTGGGGGATTGCAAAATACAAATGCCAGTGGAGCTTTGGATTATTCAAAAAATGGTCTTTTTTGTGGCGGATATTTTAATATTTTCGAAAATCACCAAATTAATGCCAGGATAAACTTCACTTTGATTAATGATAAATCTCAAGGTGAAAAATACAAAGATTATTTTGTTAATGTTTCATATAGATATACTTTTTAACTCTCTATAATTTTATTGTTTAAATGAAAAAAGTAGTTCTAAAAAAGACTGGTTGGGGAATATTAATTTCCTTAGGAATATCTATTGGCGTGACTTTTCTAATGCTAATTGGTGGCTTCCGAAATTGGGAATTAAAAACTCTGGATTTACGATTTAAATTCCGAGGTCCTCAGGATGTCTCCCACTCTGACCTTATTATCATTGCCATTGACAGGCAAACTTTTAAGGCCTGTCAGGATAGATATCCTTATCCCCGTGATTATTATGCTACCCTAATCGACAATCTCAATGAAGTTGGAATCAAACGGATAATGTTTGATATTCAGTTTACAGAACCGGACATGAAAAATATCAAGGGAGATAGTCTTCTGGCAGCATCTATTGTTCGGGCTGGTAATGTTATTCTGGCTGGCACAATTGCACGGGAAACTTCTACTGGTGGTGTATATGTATATTCAGACAAGCCAATTCCAGTCTTACTCGCAACTGGTGCTGAGTGGGGAGTTGTAGGTGAAATGCAGGATTCAGATGGATTTACCAGGAGATATTCTATTTTTGAATATTACCAGGATAATATGAAATATACTTTGGGAACAAAAGTATTTTTTGAAGAAAACAATATTCCACCATCTCCGGTTTTTGATACTGAGAAAAATTTTTCTGAAGGTAATTTTATATTTAAAGATACATTATCCGGTGGAATACACAAAATACAAGCTCATCGTGGAGCATTAGGATTTGAACAGACTTTCTTAATTAATTATTATGGGCCGGCCAAAACTTTTCCAACTTATTCTTTGTCATCACTTTTGGATGATGCTGATTTTGATTTGAAAATAGATGAGGATACAGACTATCTCGAAATTTTCAAAAAAAATTCAATATATCCCTATGAATTCAGACTGGCATTTATCTCAGATAGCGTAAAACAGGCTGAAGGGTATATCGCCCTGGCAATGGGTGATACGACAAAAATGGATAATATTATTCAGAGTGAAAATCCATTTAAAGATAAGATTGCTTTAATCGGTGTCTCATTATTGGAATTGCATGATAATAAATATACACCATTTTTTAATTTTAAAGGTTCACAGACATTAATGCCTGGAGTTGAAACCCATGCCCATGCAATTCAAACAATGCTTGATGAAAAATATATTTCTAAAACTCCATTTGCAATAGATTTTATCCTGATTGTTTTATTAGGAATTCTAACTTCAGTTTTTGTTTTTTTTCTAAGACCTGTATTTGGTGGGCTTATTGCTATTATTTTTAGTATTTTGGTAGCCTTAGGTTCATATTGGGTATTTATTAAATATTCAGCCTGGTTATATTTAACGCCCATTATAATAAATGTTATTTCTTCTTATGTTGGAAATGTTATTTATCAGTTTTTGTCTGAACAAAAAGAGAAGAAAAAGATACGTGGAATGTTTCAAACTTATATGAGTCCAAAAGTGTTAAAGTATCTTGAAGACCATCCGGATGCCTTTTCCCTTTCCGGAGAAAAACGAGAAGCAACCATGTTTTTTTCAGATGTTCAGGGATTTACAACTATTTCCGAGAGTTTAAGTGCTGAAGAATTATCAGAAGTTCTTAATAAATATTTATCCCCAATGACAGATATTTGCATGAAATATGACGGCTATGTTGATAAATATGAAGGTGATGCCATTATGTGTGATTTTGGTGTCCCAATGATTGATAATGATCATGCTCTTAAAGCTTGTTATGCAACACTTGATCAACAGGAAAAATTATTAACTTTGCGCGAGGAAATTAAACGGGATCATAATGTTGATATTATTGTTAGAATGGGAGTTAATTCCGGGGTAGTATCAGCTGGAAATATGGGATCTAGCCATAGATTTCAGTATACTGTTATGGGTGATGCCGTTAATCAGGCCTCTCGTTTTGAGGGTGCCAATAAGCAATATGGCACATTCAAAATGATTGGTGAATCAACCTACGCATTAGTAAAAGATCATGTTGAGGTACGAATTTTGGATCGTCTGGTAGTAAAAGGGAAATTAGTACCAATCACAGTATATGAATTAATATGCAGAAAAGGTGAGATAACTAAAGAACAGGCCCAAATCAGGGATTTATTTACCGAGGCAATTGAAACATATTGGGATCGAAAATGGGATGAAGCGATAAAAAAGTTTGAACAAGCTATTGCCGTTACCGGTGAAGATCCACCCTCAACAGTTTTTATAAGCCGTTGCAAGGCATTTAAAGAAAATCCACCTGCTGAAAATTGGCAGGGTGAATTTGTTATGACTACTAAATAATATTCTTAGATTATTTAACCTTTTATAAATAAAATTTTTCAATTACATAGTAGCACATTTTTTCATACATTATGGACATGAAATAATAATGTATTTTTTCAAGGTAAATGGAGAAAAAATGGGAATAAAAAAAGGGAAAATATTATGGGTTGATGATGAGATTGATCTGTTGAAATCACACATACTTTTTCTAAAAAGCAAAGGATTTGATGTTATTCCTGTGACTAATGGAGCCGATGCTGTAAAGTTGGTCAATTCTCAGGAAATTGATTTGGTTCTTCTGGATGAAATGATGGCTGGAATGGATGGCCTGACAGCATTAAAAGAGATAAAAAAAATATATCCCGGACTACCGGTTATCATGATTACAAAGAGCGAAGAAGAAGTATTAATGGAAAAAGCTATCGGTGGAAAAATAACTGATTATTTGATAAAACCGGTAAATCCAAACCAAATATTAATGGCATGTAAAAAAATTCTAGAGCAACAAAGAATAACTTCTGAGCATGTATCCCAAAATTACCTTCAGGAATTTCATAAAATAAGTGCTCGTCTGTATGATGATTTATCCTGGACAGATTGGTGTGAAATTTACAACAAACTTGTAAAATGGGATATTGAATTTGAATCCTATCCTGACCTGGGATTAAAAGAAACTCTTGATGATCAAGTTAGAGATTGTAATATTGAATTTGGAAAATATATAGAAAAAAATTATAAAACCTGGCTTAAGGAAGACATCCATTTTCGGCCAACATTATCGCCGGATATTATGAAAAAACATGTGTTTCCTTTGATGAAATCAGGCAAAAAGGTTTTATTTATTGTGATCGATTGCCTGCGAATGGATCAATGGTTAGCCTTTGAATCTCTTCTTTATGATTATTTTAATATTGATACAAATTATTGTTTTTCCATTCTTCCTTCTGCCACACCCTATTCCCGGAATGCTATTTTTAGTGGCCTCTTTCCCGATGAAATTCAAAAAAATTATCCTGATATCTGGCAAAAGGATGTTGATGATGAATTTTCATTGAACCGACATGAAGGAAAAATGATCAAAACCCAATTTGAGCGTGAAAATATTAGGATTCCCAATGGATTGAAATATTTCAAAATTTTAGATGCAGATGAGGGTTGGGCAACCGATAAGAAAATATCTTCTTTTCTGGGAAAGTCCTTTATCTCTCTTGTGATAAATTTTGTTGACATTATCGCTCATCGTCGTTCTGATTCTGCAGTATTAAAGGAAATTGTGCCAAATGAAACTACATACCGGGAAGTAGTGCACTCCTGGTTTAAACATTCCTGGCTTTTCTCTGTTTTAAGGAGATTTAGTGAGCAAAATTTTCATATAGTACTTACAAGTGATCATGGTAGTGTCAGGGTTCAAAATGATGTAAGGGTCGTTGGTGACAGACAAACATCTTCAAATATTCGATTTAAATATGGAACCAATTTAAATTGTCCGCCCAAATATGCCCTGGAAATTAAAAAACCAAGTGATTATAAACTACCATCCTTTGGAATAAATACTAATTATTTAATTGCCAAGGAAAACTTTTATTTCGTATATCCTACAAATTACCATAAATTTCAGTCTCATTACAAAGATACCTTTCAACATGGTGGTATATCAATGGAAGAGTTAATTTTGCCTGTAATTAAAATGACACCGAAAAAAAATAAATAATGATCCAAATACAAACTAATTCAGCAGAAAATACTATTAAACTTGGAGAAATGTTGGCAGCTCATTTAAAACCTGGAGATGTTGTAGCGTTTATCGGAGATCTGGCGGCCGGTAAAACAACTATGATCAAGGGGATATGTCAAATTCTTGGTACAAAAAGACCTGCTGAAAGTCCAACCTATACTCTTGTCAATGAATATGAAGGAGTTGTTCCTGTATATCATATTGATTGTTACCGTGAGCATCACATTGAAGGTTGGTTGGAGATAGGAATTGAAGAATATTTTTTTGGTCATGGCATTACGTTAGTTGAATGGGCAGATCAGATAGAAGAGCTTTTGCCGGAAAATACCATTATAATTTTAATAGATCAGGATTTTAATAATGAAAATTATAGAAAGATAAAAATCAAAGCTAATAAAAATATAGAAACCGAATTAATAAAAATAAAAGAATTTTAAAATGTTAATTTTAGGAATTGATACATCAACAAATAATTGTAGCGTCGGACTTATTCGAAATGGAAAAGAAGTTCGGCATAAAGAAATGAACTCTCTGCCGGCTCATTCCGAAAAACTAATCGGGTTTATTGATGAACTTTTTTCTGGTGAAGAAAGTTTTTCTAATCTGGATGCTATTGCTGTGAGTAACGGGCCGGGCTCATATACTGGTCTTCGAATAGGTCTGGCTACCGCAAAAGGTTTAGCATTACCCCACAAAATACCTGTTTTACCTGTTCCCACATTTAAAGTTTTGGAAAATATTGGGAAAGAACAGAATAACAGAGAGGCCGTTTTATTTATTAAATCCCATCGGGATATTGTGTATTATTGCTATACCTGTTTTCAGGATGAGCAAATTGAGTTAGAAGTTAAACATGACCATTTTTCCAATGTATTGACTGAATATTCCGATGTTACCTTGTTTCTTGGCTGTGGTGATTTCCAGGTAACTGCACCGAAAAGAATTATTAATATTTTTCCAGATGGTATTAATGTAGCATTATTGGCAGAGCAATTCTATCAGGAGTTGCTACCGTTGAGCCGGTCAGGATTGGAACCAAAATATTTTACAAACTTTATTGCAAAAAAATGGAAACCAAAAATATAATCAAAATCTGTGAAGTGTCAGAGAAAGATGTTCATGATGTGACCAAAATTGAAAATGATTCTTTTGCTTACCCATGGAGTGTTGAGATTTTTTGTGATATTGTAAATGATAATAACCAGTACTTCTGGAAACTTGAAATAAATTCTGAAATTGCAGGATACCTGATTTTTCAAATACAAAGAGTTGAAGTACATGTTGCAAATATTGCAATAAGTTCTAAATTTCGCAAACAGGGTTTTGCCCGTTTGTTATTAACTGAGTGTATGAAATATGGATTGACTCAACACGCTGTAATAATTAATTTAGAAGTAAATGAGAATAATTCTGCTGCTATTTTTCTTTATAAATCTTTAAATTTTAGAATTATTGGGAAGTCTGAAAAATACTATGAAAATAATGACAACGCATTAATATTATCACGTAATTTAAAATAAAAAATAAGGGCTATTATGGTTGATTGGTTTAAAAGAACAAAAAAGGGAATCCAGGGAAAAGAGAAAAAAACAATTCCTGACGGATTATGGATAAAATGTCCAAAATGTTCTGAATATTTATATAAAAGAGAGCTCGAAAAAAATTATTGGATTTGTGGACAATGTAGATATCATTTTAGGATAGCATCTGATTCCTATATTGATATTTTAATGGATAACGAACCGGAAGAATTTAATAAAAATATTAGTTCAAATGATCCATTAAAGTTTAAAGATTTAAAAAAATATACCGACCGTCTAAAAAAAGCAGAAAGTATAACGGGAAGTAAAAGTGCAGTAAAAACTGTTATCGGAAAAATTAAATCAAATAAAGTTGTGCTGGCTGTTATGGACTTTCGGTTTATTGGTGGTAGTATGGGCTCGGTGGTAGGAGAAAAAATCGCGCGGGCGATTGATAAAGCCCGGGAAGAAAAATTGCCTTTGATTATAATCTGTTCTTCCGGTGGTGCCAGGATGATGGAGGGAATTTATTCCTTAATGCAAATGGCAAAAACCAGTGCCAAACTTTCTCAGTTTCACAAGGAGGGTGGCCTGTTTATTTCTATATTAACTGATCCGACAACAGGTGGAACAACTGCCAGCTATGCCATGCTTGGTGATATAATTATTGCAGAACCAGGGGCTTTAATCGGATTTGCAGGCCCCAGGGTTATTAAGCAAAATATTGGTATTGATTTGCCTGATGGGTTTCAGCGATCTGAATTTTTAATGAATAAGGGTTTTGTTGATACAATTTGTGAGAGGTCTGAAATAAAAGAACTTCTAAATAAAATTTTGAGTTTTTTCCATGATTGATAAAAAGCCTTATATTCTCGTTACAAATGATGATGGAATTCATGCTCCCGGTATAAATTCGCTTGTATTAGCAATGCGGGAAATCGGGGAAGTGGTTGTAGTAGCACCTGATACTGAAAAAAGCGCAGTTGGACATGCTATAACGTTGTCTGATCCACTAAGAGTTAAAAAAATTGATAAAAATGGTGTTTGGCAGGGATTCGCAGTAAGTGGGACACCGGCAGATTGTGTTAAGATTGCGGTTAATGCAATTTTGGACAGAAAGCCGGATTTAGTAGTCTCCGGAATTAATCTCGGATCAAATACCGGAATTAATGTTATATATTCGGGAACCGTATCGGCTGCAACTGAGGGAACAATTCTTGGTATTCCCTCTTTTGCAATGTCACTGACAACTTACAGCAATCCAATTTTTTCTGCAGCCTCAGATTTTGCAAAAGTTATTGCAGGTAAAATATTGAAAAATGGACTTCCGGAAAAAACACTACTTAATGTGAATGTTCCAAATGTTGAACCGGAAAAAATCGCCGGTATTAAAATAACAAGACAGGGAATGGCAAGATTCGCTGAGCAGTTTGATAAAAGAATTGATCCCCAAAATCGGGTCTATTATTGGATGGGTGGTAGTAAAGCTGATATTATTGAAGATGATGATGTAGACGATAAAGCTGTAATGAAAAATTTAATATCTGTAACTCCAATCCAATATGATTTAACTAATTATTCATTTTTAGAAACATTAAAAACCTGGATTCCAAAGGATGTAAACGATGAGTCTTTTAAGTAAAGTTTGGATAATTGATTTTGGTTCACAATATACACAATTAATTGCCCGCCGAATTCGGGAAATGGCAGTTTTTTCTGAAATTGTTTTACCGAATGTTACTGCTGAAGATGTTAAGAAAAATAATGTTTCTGCCGTGATTTTATCAGGAGGGCCTTCCAGTGTTTACGAAGATAACGCACCTGTTTCAGATGAAAATATTTTTGAACTTGATATTCCAATTTTAGGAATATGTTATGGTCTGCAACTAATCTCAAGGTATTTTGGTTCGAGGGTACATTCTGAAAATCATCGTGAATATGGTAGCAGCCAGGTTTTTTTGGAAAAAAATCATATACTTTTTGATGGTATAAATTTACCGATTAAAGCCTGGATGAGTCATGGAGATCATGTTGATTCAATACCGGAAAATTTTGAAGTTTTGGCTATATCAGAAAACAAGGCTCCTGCGGCATTGGCTCATAATTCGCGCAATATTATGGGATTACAGTTTCACCCTGAAGTACAACATACAGACAGGGGAAAAGATATTCTGGAAAATTTTCTTTTCAAAATCGCCAAATTGGAAAAAAATTGGACTTCCCACCATTTTATTAATGAAGCAATAAATAGAATAAAACAAACTGTTGGCAGGGATAAAGTTTTGATGGCTTTAAGTGGCGGAGTAGATTCTTCTGTAATGGCTGTTTTAATAAATAAAGCAATTGGAGATCAGTGTGTTCCGGTTTTCATAGATAATGGACTTTTACGTAAAAACGAACACAATAAAGTAATTGATCTTTTAAAAAATAAAATGGGGTTGCCGGTTGAAAAGCATGATTATTCTGATGATTTTTTATCTGCCCTGAAGGGTGTTACAGATCCTGAACAAAAGCGAAAAATTATTGGTCATGAGTTTATAAAAGCTTTTGAAAAAATATCAAAAATGCATCCGGACTTTAAGTATTTGGCACAGGGAACATTGTATCCCGATGTAATTGAAAGCCGATCAGTCAGCGGACCTTCCCATGTTATTAAAAGTCATCATAATGTCGGAGGGTTACCGGAAAAGATGAAACTCAAGCTGATCGAGCCTTTTGATAGCCTTTTTAAAGACGAAGTACGAAAAATAGGGAAGGAACTGGAGATAAATGATCATGTGTTAAAAAGACATCCCTTTCCAGGGCCAGGGCTTGGTGTCCGTATTCTGGGTGAAATTACGCAGGAAAGAATTAGAGTTTTACAGGATGCAGATGATATTTTTATTAGTGAGTTATATTCTTCAGGAGCATACAATGATGTTTGGCAAGCATTTGTTGTATTATTGCCGGTAAAAACAGTAGGGGTTATGGGAGATCAAAGAACATATGAAGACGTGTGTGCTATTCGCTCTGTTAATAGTAGTGACGGCATGACAGCGGATTGGTCGCGTCTTGATTTTGAATTATTGTCACGTGTATCAAATAGGATTGTTAATGAAGTGCGTGGAATAAATAGGGTGGTCTATGATATTACTTCTAAACCACCAGGAACTATAGAATGGGAATAAATTAGAGAGAATAATGAAATATTTTTATAAATTTCTTTTTATATTATTGGTTTTAATAGCCGGATTAATGGGGCAGAATACAACTAAACCTGAGTTACCAGACTCGGTAATTCGAAGATTAGATTCAATGGGAAATGAACTTGGAGAAATGATTTTAAAATTTGAAAGAGTGATTGCTTATTCAGATTCAGAATTTGTAGAGATTGATACCCAGAAAGTATTATTTGAAAAGGGTGTTAAAATGTATAATATGGGTCAATTCATCACTGCGGAAAATATTTTTAAAAATATTGTATCACCTTCCGGGGGAGAAAGTCATTATCTTTCAGCCTCGCTATTGATGCTGGCAAAAACATACTTTCAGTTAGGAAAAATTGAGAAATGTTTATCTTTGGGATTCGATTTTGAAATGAGATTTCCCACTTCAGATTATTTGGATGATATTCGGTTTATGATCGGAGAATCATATTTTGTTACAGGAGATTATTCCAACGCATTGCTCTATTTTATATCGGTTCTTAAGAAGACCAGGGATGAAAAATTGCGAAAAAAAGTAATAGATGTAATTGATACCCTGGTTGATTTATTTTTAACAATTGATGATCTGAAAAGAATTAATATAACAATTAGTGATACTTTTTTTGATAACTATTTGAAATTAAAATTAGCAGAAAAATATAATTCCGAAGGAGTAAATAATCAGGCCACATCATTGTATAATAATCTTGTAGCCTTGGCATATTCTCCAATTTTAAAAGAGGAATATATTAGAACTGGTAAAAGATTGCAAAAACGTGGTAATCGAAAAAATTATATTGGTGTTGTGCTTCCACTTACCGGATATATGAAAGAGACCGGGGAAAAAATTCTGAATGGTGTCAGGTATGCAATCCATAAGCATCGTGAATTAACAGGACAGGATATTGCACTTCTGGTTTTAGATAATCAAGGGGACATGGCACAGAGCATAAAACACATGCAGTTCCTTACAAAAAACCCGAAGATTTTAGCAATATTCGGACCTGTAACAAGTGAAAACAGCATTGCTCTGGGAGGTCTGGCAAACCAAATTAAAATTCCGATAATCACACCTACAGCAACAAGTGATAAAATAACCGAACTTGGTCCCTGGGTTTTTCAGGCCAATTTAAATTTTGGAACTGCCGGCAAGTTTTTAGGTGAATATTGTTCACATAATCTGGGATTACAAACAGTAGCCTCAATATCTTCCGGCGATGAATACGGTAAAAAAGTCACTGATGCTTTTTTGAAAACCGTGGATATGCAGGGAACGAAAATAGTATCTCAGCAATGGTACACAGGAGCGCCCGAAAATTTAAAATTGCAATTTGAAAATGTGCGTAAAGCCGGTCTGGAATTAATGCGAGAACAATTGGATGACAAATTTTCAATGATGAGAGATTCATTAAAAATCCTGGAAAAAAATGACTCTTTATGGAGTACCGACAGTTTGTATCTATTTATTCAGGATAGTGTTTGCCAAATTTTTGAAAAGGATTCGGTTTATGAATTATCAATAAAAGAGGCTTTGATTTTCACCGGATTAATGGACTCGCTTGAGTTCCTGATCCCTGAAAAAAAAGATTCGATAGAACTAAAAATTAATTCGATAGATGCGATATTGATTCCGGCTTATCTTTCTGATTTGGATTTGTTAATTCCTCAAATGGAGTTTTATAATTTCAATACTCGCTTCCTGGGAAATCAGAATTGGAATAATCTGAAAATTTTACAAAAGAATAGAAGATTGCTGGATGGACTAATATTTGTTTCTGACTATTATATTGATGAAACTTCTATAGAATTTAAGACCTTTAGAGCTAAGTATTTTAATTTACTTGGGCATACTCCAAAACTTCTTAATTTTTATGGCTATGATACAATGAGTGCTTTATTGTCATGTTGTCGTAGTGATGATTTAAATCGGGAAAGAGTTTGGAGGAATCTTTCTACAATGGATACATATCACGGAATTGCCAGAAATATTTCTTTTAAAGGTAGTAGAAGGCGGATGAATTCATGTGCTTATATTTTGTCTTTTCAGAATAATAAAATTGAACCGGTTGCTGTTTTTGAAAAGGGAATTATAATAGCAGAACCGGATTCTGTAAAGGTAATAGATAGTTTGCTAAATTAGTATATGATATTTGATGTTTTTTACCAGGTGTCAGGGAAAAACAGTAGAATGCTGTTTTGCGGGTTGTAAAATTCATATAAAAATTAATACATCCATTTTTCAGAAATAAAGGGGGATTTATGGAATTAAAGGATAAAATCATGGAAGATCTGAAAAAATCCATGAAAGAAAAAAATGCAGAAAGAGTAAATGTGCTAAGGCTTTTACGTGGAAATATTAGAAAAGTTGAAATTGATACAAGAAAAGATTTAAAGAATGATGAAGTACTGAAAATTATTAGTAAAGCGGCGAAACAACGACGGGATTCTATTAAAGCTTACACGGATGGTAACCGGCAGGATCTGAGTGAAATAGAGGAAAAAGAACTGGAAATAATATTAGAATATTTGCCAGTAGAACTTTCAGATGAAAAATTAACAGATATCATTAAAGAAGTAATTATAGAAACCGGGGCTTCTGGGATGAAAGACATTGGTCGTGTAATGGGACCGATTATGAAAAAGGTCAATGGCCAGGCTGACGGCTCCAGAATTCAGTCAATTGTAAGGTCTTTATTATAAACAAATATAGGAAAATAATCAGGTGGCGTTTTTTGATATATTTGCCTTAACTCTTTTGATTCTCTTCGGATTTTTGGGATATAAAAAAGGTATTGTAGAAGAAATTTTTAAACTTGGTAGCCTCTTTCTGGCAATTCTTATTAGCATAAAACATTTTAACTTTGGATATGCATTTTTGCTGGGATTCGGAATTTCTTCAGAAGGAATTTTGATTATTGGTGGATTTCTGTTGGTCTTTCTTCTGGTTATTTTTGGGTTCAGGCTTCTTGAAATGATATTAGTCTCCGCTTTTGAATCCTTTCATCTGGGTTGGCTGAATAAGTCCGCCGGATTAATATTTGGAATTGTTAAAGGTGGTGTCTTGATCATATTTTTTATTTGGATCATCTCTTTGGTGCCTGAATTTAATTTAGAACAAAAAGTTAGCAATGGTTCAGAAAGTTATATCTATTTTGACCAAATTGAAAAATATGCGGAAAAATCATTTGACATTAAACCCAAAACAGATTTACTACGAAAAAATTTTAAAAAGATTTTTAATATAGATTGATGAATTTGAAAGATAATTTGCATAATAGAGTACAATAAAAGGCACAACTTAAATCAGAAGACAAATATGATGAATATGCAAAAAAACACATTACAGATTTCGACAATAAAATATAACAGAATGAACAATTTAAATTAACCAAACTATTTACCTATGAATTTTGAACTTGGATTTGATAAAATAATTAACCATATCAAGCAATTTGCCGTATCTGAAACCGGACGTTTGAGGATTAGCAAAATTCAGCCACTGGCGAATCAATCTGAAATATTAAGAATACAGGAAAGAATATCTTGCCTGCGCACCCTTTTGGATTTGGAAGAGGATTTGCCAATTTCCGGATTTGAAGATATTAGGGGGGAATTAGAAAGATGCAGGGTAAAGGGCTCTTATCTGATGATTGAGGCTCTGGTTGATATAAAGAAAAATCTTGAAATAGTTAAAAAAATCATAAAGTTTTATAATAATCGTAGGGAAAATTTAAAGTCAATTGCATACTTAATTAAAACTTTATCTCCGCTTCCACATGTACATAAAATTATCCATAAACTTTTAGACAGTGAATATAAAATTCGTGATAATGCCAGCCCAAATCTGGCCGAAATCCGGAAGCAAATCAATTCATGTATTACCCGACTTCACAAAGAAATTGGCCGCACAATGGAAAATGCCAGGCGCGAAAATTGGCTGCATGAAGAAAATCCTACAATTAGAAATGGTCGACTGGTTTTACCAATTAAAGCAGCCTATAAACGGAAAGTTCACGGTATCATTCATGGCCAATCCAACACCGGTATTACAGTCTTTATTGAGCCTTTAATTATGGTGGAAATCAATAACCAACTCAAAGAATTGGAGCAGGATGAAAAGGATGAGATTAGAAAGATACTGCAAAATGTTACATCGGAAATAAATCCCTTTTTTAAAGATATTGAACAAAATATTATTATGCTGGCCGAGTTGGATTTTTGTCGGGCAGGAGCCTCTTTTTCAAAACGATTTAACTGCACCGCCCCTATAATATCTGACAGTGACAGACGAATTATTTTGAAAGGAGCCAGGCATCCTTTGTTGACATTATTAAAGAAAGTTGTACCTCTTGATTTTTCTTTACAGGAGGATATTTTAACTGTGGTTATTACCGGGCCAAATGCCGGTGGTAAAACAGTAGCAATGAAAACAATTGGGCTACTTGGACAAATGGCAATATCCGGATTACATATTCCGGCAAATCCCGGAAGTCAGATTCCAATGTTTGACAGGTTTTTAATTGATATTGGAGATTCTCAATCAATTGAAAATGATCTTTCTACTTTTTCTTCTCATGTAACTAATCTTAAAAATTTTCTGGATTCAGCCACAGACCGCAGCCTTGTTTTGGTAGATGAGTTGGGAACTGGAACTGATCCTGTTGAGGGATCGGCTCTGGCCCAGGCTGTGCTTGAGAAGTTGATTGCCAGGGGAACAATCGTAATAGCAACTACTCATCATAATGGACTTAAAGCTTTTGCCAATGATAATAAAAAGGTGATGAACGGTGCTATGGAATTTGACACCAACTCTTTAAATCCGACTTATGTTTTGCAAATGGGAGCACCGGGAAGTAGTTATGCTCTTGAAATTTCAGAGCGCCTGGGTCTGGATTCCTCTGTAATTTCACGCTCCAGGGAAATTATTGGTTCTGATAGCGTAAAGTTGGAAAATCTTTTGCTGGAAGTTGAAAATTTAAAATCCAAAACCAACCAGAAAAACAGAGACCTGGAAAGAAATAAGCATACTCTTGATAAAATTATTAAGAAATATGAGTACAAGTTGGAAAAGGTAAAAGAAAAGCAGAAAGTACTTGATGAAACTTTATCCGGAGAATTGGATGATCTGGTTAAAGAATCCAGGGCAAAAATTGAACATGTTGTTAAAGAAATCAGGGAAAAGAGTGCTTCAAAGGAAACGATTATCGAAGCCCGTGATGTTATAAAAGATTTATCTTCACAAGTAACTGACAAACAAAAATTGTCAAAAAATAAAAAGAAAAAACCTGAAACAGATGAATTGAAAATTGGCGATTGGGTAAAAATAGAAATATTGGGAAAATCGGGAGTAGTAGTTAAAAAGGCTAAAAGAAATAATCGAACCGCAGTGGAAATAGAGGGTAAAACACTTTGGCTGGAAAATGATGGATTACAGCGGGTTGAAAATAAAGTCAAAACAAAACAACAGGTCTTTGTATCAACAGAAATTGAATCGTCTGTCACATTTCGTTTGGATTTACGTGGGAAGCGTTTTGATGAGGCGCAGGATGAACTGATTAAATACCTTGATAGTGTTGTTTTGTCAGGTTTTGAACAGGTACAAATTATTCATGGAAAAGGTACCGGGGCATTACAACAGATGACACATTTGGTTTTGAAACAATATCCCGGGATAAAAAAATATTATTTCGAAAATTTTGATCAGGGTGGCACCGGAGTCACAATTGTCGAATTATAAGCATTAAAGAAATAAAAGGAATGAATGGCAAGAATAACACGTGCTACAGTAGAACAAATTAAAGCCAGAGCCGATGTGTTGGATGTGGTTTCTGAGGTTGTTACCCTGAAACAACGTGGACAAAACTGGCAGGGGTTGTGTCCCTTTCATGATGAAAAAACACCATCTTTTAGCGTTAGTCCGTCTAAAGGCATTTATCATTGTTTTGGATGCGGTAAAGGTGGAAACGCTATTACATTTATTATGGAAACTGAAAAGCTAGACTATGTCGAAGCATTAAAACGACTGGCTGATCGCTATAATATTTCTATTACCTGGGAGGGCGGAGATACAGAGAGGCTACAAGATGAAGTGTCATTAATATATGAACTTCATGATAAGGCAAATGATTTTTATAGGGAACAACTTTTTTCTGAGGAGGGAAAACAAGCCCTGGATTATTTGGAAAAAAGAGGGTTCTCAGAACAGGTTCTTAAGAAATTTTCTGTTGGATATGCATCGGGGAAATGGGATGGGCTTTTGAAACTGATTAATAAAAACAGATATTTACCAAAGGTTTTGAGAAAATCCGGTTTGTTCATTGAGAAAAAAAATAATGCTGATTTTTTTGATCGGTTTCGCCATAGAATAATGTTTCCGATACATAGTCTTTCAGGCAGAGTTATTGGATTTGGCGGACGCACTTTAGATCCTGATGAAAAAGCCAAATATATGAACTCTCCAGAAACGCCAATTTATTATAAAAGCGAAGTACTTTACGGATTATATTTTTCTAAGGATGCCATACGTAAAGCCAAGAATGTATATATTGTTGAAGGTTATACTGATTTTTTGCGTATCTTTTCCTCTGGCTTCGAAAATGTCGCTGCAGGCTCAGGAACCGCATTAACCCAGGGTCATGCGCGAATATTAAAGCGTTTTGTTTCCAAAGTTACTTTATGTTATGATGGAGATAATGCCGGGAAAAATGCTGCTGAAAAAGCCGGTTTTATTTTTCTGAAAGAAGGAGTTGATGTCAATGTTATCTCATTTCCGGAAAATGATGATCCTGATTCTTATTTAAAAACTCATACAAAAGAAGATTTTGAAAAGCTAAGTATTAATGCTGATTCTTTTATTGATTTTTATATTAAGCAAAATGGGAAAACTCTGCATAGCCCGGGAGAGAAAACCCGATTTGTGGAGGAAGTAGCTCTGCATTTGGTTGATATTCAAAATCCTGTAAGTAGAAATTTTATCGCCAAAGCAATTTCAGAAAAATTAAATATATCCGAACAGGTAATATTGAACCAGGTGCGCAGAAGCTATAGAAATAAAAAATTTCAAAAGGACAATCGGCAGATTGAAAACACACCCCAGCCAAGACCTGTTATAGAATCAGTTATAGATAAGTCTGAATATGAACTTATTCGATTAATGTTGCTGAAAAATGATGAATTAAATGAGTATGTTATTAATCTTGTGGAAAAACAAGACTTTGTTCATTCTGCCCTGAGGAATATAGCGGAAAAATTATTTCACTTTATAATGACAAAAGATAATTTTGAGCTTGGGGATTTATTTGAAGAAGATCTGGATGAAAATGGTAAATATTATTTGTCAAAAATAATTATGGAACTCGATCAGTTAAAAAAAGAAAATGATGAAGATACTCTAAAGAAATTGGCATCCGATTGCATATACCAATTAAAAATTTCACAGATAGACAGGAAAATTATAGAACTGAGAGATGAAATTAAAAAAATTGATAAACAAGATGGTGATTCTATTGAATTGGTTATGGAGTTGGCAAAGCTTCAGAAAAAGAAGAAAAATATTAAAATGGATTTAAATGACTTTTAATCTGAGAAATTCAATAAAAATAATCAATCAAATTAGTCTATTGTTTGTTGACTTTAAATAGTAAATTAATTAAAATTTAAAATTGTCTGATACAATTTGGAAATAAAAAATTATTATCCTGAATATCTATAGCGAAATAGGTTTGACTATTGAAAATAATTGATAAAATCAAAGTAATATTAAAAAGTGAACTTTTTAAAACAATAGTTTTTTTTACCGTCGTTTCTTTTTTTGCAGCACATTTTGTTCTGTATTTTGAAAGGCAGGAAACAAACCAGCAATATCAAAATCTTTGGGATTCGGTCTGGTGGACAATTGTAACGATTTTTACTGTTGGCTATGGAGACAAAGCTCCGGTCAGCATTGGTGGCCGGTTAATAGCAATTTTTGTAATGATAGCCGGGCTGTACCTGATATCTTTAATAACAGCCACCATTTCATCAATTTTTGTAACAAGAAAAATTCGGGAGGGGCAGGGATTGGAGTCTATTAAATATGAAAACCATATAATTATTTGTGGTTGGAATAATACCACTGATAAAATCATTGATTCTATTTTTTTATTAAGTCAGGAAAAGTTAAAAATAGTATTAATCAATGAATTGCCGGAAGAACAGATTCATAGTGTGTTGGATAAATATAGCAAATATAAGGTTAAATTTGTTCGGGGAGATTATACCCGTCATAATTCTCTTGAGCGGGCAAATCTTAGTGCCGCCCAGGCTGTTTTGCTTCTGCCGAATCTTTTTAAATTAGACGGGAAAGCGGCAGACGACAAAACCTTGTTAGCGACTTTGAACATAAAATCAGTTTATCCAAAAATTAAAGTCCTGGCTTTTTTAGTTAATACGGAAAATGAAGTTCATGTGAAGCGGGCTAAAGCAGATGAAATTTTTGTAAGCGATCAATATATAGATTTTTTAATTGCTTCTGATTTAACAACTCCCGGAATGAAAAAAATATTTTCAGAATTGTTCTCCGAGAAAGTTGATAAAAATTCTGTTCGGATATTACAGATTCCTTCCAGATTTAAAGGGAAAAAATACTCCGAGGTTTTTCAATACTTTAAAAATCAAAACAATCTTCTGGTTGGTTTATTGTCGGAGCGTGAAACACTGGGAGTTTCTGATTTTTTATCATCTGATACATCTCATCTTGATGCTTTTATTGAAAAAAAAATCAAAGAATCAGGAAGGTCTCTTGGTGAAGATAATAAAATTTTTGTAAATTTGAACCCTCGTGATGATTATATTATCGGGGAAAATGAAAAAGCCGTAGTGATATCATGAGTACAGTAATAAAAAATAAAAAGTTTTCTTCAGAGTTTCTGAAGCAATATGAAATTTTTGCTAAATTGAGTTCAAAGCAGATAGACCTGTTTACACAATCAATTAAACAGATTCAGTATAATGCCCAAGAGGTTATTATCCGTGAAGGTGAAGTTGGCAATTCAATTTTGATTTTATTAGATGGTGAGGTGGAGATATCTGTTGCTCTTACCTTAAAATCTGATACATCTGATCTGGATACAAGAGAAAAAAGCCTGATTAAACTTTCCAGCGATTTTCATCCCTTCTTCGGAGAAATGTGCTTGTTTAACAAAGAGGACAAAAGAACGGCAACTGTTACTGCCAATTCCGTTTGTGTTTTAGGTCGTATTACCAAAGGAGATTTTTTTAAAATATGTAATTCACATCCTGAAATTGGAAATCA
The DNA here is from genome assembly GCA_029939575.1 of Fidelibacterota bacterium. Classification (GTDB taxonomy): domain Bacteria; phylum Fidelibacterota; class UBA2242; order UBA2242; family JAOZSR01; genus JAOZSR01. The sequence continues at coordinate 9,297 of JAOZSR010000036.1, read as the reverse complement.
GGTTATGCAAAATATTGCCGGAGTAATCTGCGGCAGACTGGTACAGGCAAATAATAATGTATTAAAATTAACAACAGCTTTTAGTTTAATGGTTGAAAGTTAAAAAGGAAGAGAAAATAGTGGCAATCCAATTAGAAAAGATTTATGATCCAAAAAATGTTGAAAATAAATGGTATAAAACGTGGAAAGAAAAAGGATATTTTCACGCAAATGAGCAATCTGAAAAATCATCTTATGTAGTTTTAATCCCACCACCAAATGTGACAGGTATTTTAACCATGGGACATGTTCTGAATAATACATTTCAGGATATTTTAGTTCGCTATGCCAGAATGAATGGATATGAAACCCTATGGCTACCCGGAACTGATCATGCTGGCATCGCTACTCAAAGTGTAGTAGAAAAACAGCTAAAAAAAGATAATAAAACCAGATTTGACTTTAGCAGGGAAGATTTTGTTGATAAAGTTTGGGAATGGGCAGATAGGCATAAATCAATTATTTTTAATCAACTTGAGCAATTAGGCAGCTCTTTTGATCGTTCCAGAGAAAGATTTACTTTCGATGACGGACTTTCTCATGCTGTTCGTGAAGTATTTGTTCATTTATATAAAAAAGGTCTTATTTACAGAGGACGAAAAATCATTAACTGGTGTCCGGCATCAGGTACAGCCTTGTCAAATGAAGAGGTGAATTATAGAGATTTGCAAGGAAAATTGTGGTATTTCAAATATCCTTTTGAAGACAAGTCCGGTTATTTGACTGTGGCAACAACCAGACCGGAAACAATGCTTGGAGATTCCGGAATAGCGGTCAATCCGAAAGATGAAAGGTATGCAAAATATGTTGGGAAAAACATAATGTTACCTATTCAAAACAGGATAATTCCTATTGTTGCCGATGATTTTGTTGATCCTGAATTTGGTACCGGTGCAGTCAAAGTAACCCCGGCTCACGACCCTAATGATTTTGACATGGGACAGCGACATAATCTCGAACAAATTGTGATTATGAATCCTGATGGAACCATGAATGAAACTGCAGGAAAATTTGTTTCTGGCATGGATCGTTTTGAAGCCAGAAAAATTGTAGTTGCAGAAATGGAAAAATTAGGGTTTTTGGAAAAAATCGAAGAACATTCTCATAGTGTGGGATTTTCTGAAAGAGCGGGTGTAATGATAGAGCCTTACCTTTCGGAACAATGGTTTGTTAAAATGGAATCTCTGGCAAAACCTGCGATTAAAGTTGTCGAAGAGGGTAAAATTAAATTTCATCCCGAAAGATGGGTAAAAACCTATAATCATTGGATGACAAATATTAAAGATTGGTGCATATCCCGACAATTGTGGTGGGGACATCGCATTCCTGTATTTTATTGTGATAAATGTAAATGGCAGGATGCTCTGATTAAAGATCCAACTGAATGTCCGGATTGCGGTGGTACTGTCCGCCAGGATCAGGATGTTCTGGATACCTGGTTTAGTTCATGGCTATGGCCTTTTTCTACTATGGGATGGCCGGAAAAAACTGATGACCTTAAATCTTTTTATCCAACAAATGATCTTGTTACAGCACCTGATATTATATTTTTCTGGGTAGCCAGAATGATTATGGCAAGTTTAGAATTTATGGGAGAAGTGCCTTTTACAGATGTTTATTTCACCGGGATTATTCGTGATATTGATGGCCGGAAAATGAGTAAGTCTTTGGGGAATTCACCTGATCCTCTTGATTTAATAGAAAAATATGGTGCTGATGCATTACGTTTTGGGGTGATGCTGATTGCTCCTCAGGGGCAAGATATTTTGTTTTCTGAAGATAGACTGGAAGTCGGGCGAAATTTTATGAATAAAATCTGGAATGCTTCCCGGTTTATTATGATGAATCTTGAAGACGATATGATTATTCCTGCTGATTATATCCCAGATGAAGAATCTCTGGAAATCGCTGATAAATGGATTCTCTCAAGGCTATCAAAAACAATTCAGGCCGTTGAAAAGAATCTTAGCCGTTATCGATTTGATGAGGTCGGACGGATTTTGTATGATTTTATTTGGAGTGATTATTGTGATTGGTATATTGAATTAATTAAAGACCGACTTTATAACAAATCTCGGGAAGAGAAAAAAAGTGCTATTTATCCTGCTGTTTATGTTTTGAAAAACGCTTTAAAACTTCTTCATCCCTATACACCATTTATCACTGAAGAAATTTTCCAAAAACTTAAAACTGATTCTGAGCCTGATATTATTGTATCAAACTGGCCGAAAGACCATAGTAAACTGGAATTTAAAGAAGAAACTGTAATTTTTCCCCTGATCCAGGAAATGATTGTTTCAGTTCGAACTGTGAGAAGTGAAATTAATATTCCGCCAGCTAAGAAATTAAATCTGGTTGTCAGAGGAGATGATAAGCAGGAAGTTGTGAAATTATTGAAAAATCCCCAAATATCAGGTTATTTAAAAAATCTTGCCCGTGTTGATGAGATTTTTATTTCGCAAAATGTCGAAAAACCAAACCCATCAGCTTCAGTAGTTGTACAAGGAACAGAAATTTTTATTCCATTGGAAGGAATAATTGACCTTGGAGAAGAGAAGGAGCGATTGGAAAAGGAAATTAGAAAGATTGAAGGGCAGTTAAAAGGAATCACGGCTAAACTTTCTAATCAGAATTTTATATCAAGAGCCCCGAAAGAAGTTGTCGAACGGGAAAAAGAGAAAGAATCTTATAATTTGGAAAAACTTGAAAAGTTGAGACAAAATCTTCAGGTTCTTTCAGAATAATATATTAGAGGGCGGTCTTTTGACTGCCCTCTGTTGTTATAACTTCAGGAAATTTTTTAATAATAAAAATCTATAATAGAGTGATCCGGAAAAAGGAAAATAATAAAAACATTGATTTAAAAACTTCTATCCAGCATTTAGCAGGAGTTGGTCCAAAAAAAGCCACAGTTTTGCAGAATGTTGGTGTTACTAATTTACAGGAATTACTTTATTATTTTCCACGGCGCTATCTTGATCGAAGCACTATCACACCCATTGCCAAATTAAAAGTTGACGACAATGCAACAATTGTCGGTAAAATTATTTCCCAGAATTATGTAAAAACCCGTAAACGGGGATATTATCAGGTTTTGGTTGGTGATGATTCCGGACATCTTAAGTGTGTTTGGTTTCATGGTGTTAGCTATATGAATAAGGCTTTTAAAAATGGTGATATGGTCGCCATGAGTGGGAAAGTTGAGTTTTTTAACGGGTATCAATTTATCCATCCTGATTACGACAGTCTGGAAAAAGATGAATATTCCACATTGAATACAGCCAGAATAATTCCTCTCTATCCTTCAACCGCGGATCTGAAAAAAAAGGGTTTAGACAGTCGTGGTTTCAGACGCCTATTTGGGAAAATTATAGGAGAAAATGAAATTCTGGCCACAGAGATTCTTCCGGTAGAAATTCTAAAAAAATTTTCTTTACCCAATATCAATGAAGCGATTATTCAGATTCATTTTCCTGATTCTATGGAAAAACTAAAAGAAGCCCAAAAGCGTTTTAAATTTGAAGAACTGTTCTTTCTGCAAATGATGCTTTGTGTTAAAGGGAAAAGTATTAAATTAAATAAAAAAAGATTTATTTATGATTCAGCCGGTGAGTTAATAAAAAAAATATACGAGAAACTTCCCTTTGAACTAACAGATGCTCAGAAAAGAGTCGTTCATGAAATCTGGGATGACATGAAATCAGATCGTGTCATGAATCGACTTTTGCAGGGTGATGTTGGCTCCGGAAAAACAATCGTGGCGTTTTTGTGCTCCAGCATTGCCATATCTCATGGATTTCAGACAGCCCTAATGGCACCTACTGAAATTTTAGCTGAACAGCATTACAGGAATTTAAAAAAAATTTCTGAACCTGTAGGTATTAAAGTCTCATTATTAATTGGTGGTCAAAAAGCCAAAGTTCGCCAGGAAATTCTTAAAGAAATAGAAAGTGGCAAGGCAGAGCTTGTGGTAGGAACTCATGCCTTGATCCAGGAATCTGTTGTTTTTAATAAACTTTCGCTTGTGATTATTGATGAACAGCATCGGTTTGGTGTGATACAACGTAATGAAGTTATCAAAAAAGGCCTGCATCCGGATGTTTTAGTTATGACGGCAACACCGATTCCACGAACCATGAGTATGACACTTTATGGTGATATGGATGTCTCGGTTTTGGACCAGGTACCAGCCCGCAGAGGGAAAATAATTACCAAAGTTGTAGACAAAATCAAATTACCCGCTGTTTATGATTATACAAAAAAGCAGTTGAAAGAGGGGGGGCAGGCCTATATTGTTTATCCATTAATCCAGGAATCAGAAAAAATGGATTTGCAGGCAGCAATCCAGGCTTATGAAAAACTTAGTTCTACAGTATTTAAGGATTTTAATCTGGCTCTTTTGCACGGGGCTATGAAATCGGAAGAAAAAGATAAAATAATGCATGATTTCAGGTCAGGAACTATTGATATCCTCGTCAGTACAACAGTAATTGAAGTTGGCGTTGATAATCCTAATGCTTCAATCATGATAATTGAAAATAGTGAAAGGTTTGGGTTGACCCAGTTACATCAGCTACGAGGTAGAATAGGACGTGGAGAGAGGGATAGTGTTTGTGTATTGGTTGAGAGGAAGAAAACAAACACTTCTATTCGCCGTTTGAATGTAATCAAATCAACTATTAACGGCTTTGATATATCGGAGGAAGACCTTAAATTACGTGGCCCTGGAGAATTTTATAGTACAAGGCAACATGGTTTTCCGAAGATGAAGATCGCCGATTTGATAGCAGATCGTGAATTAATGATAGAGGCCAGGGAAGAAGCACAGAATATTTTAAAATTGGATCCCCATTTAAGAAGGGATAAAAATAAAATCATCAGATCTATTCTGTTGGAAAATTATTCAGAATATATGGAATTTGTTAATGTTTTGTAAAGGAGGGGAGAATGGAGAATAAACAGAAAAGAGATCTATTTATTTCGTTGGTTCAATCACTTATATCAAATGCCACTGTATATTTGGGTCTACAGAAAAATCCTTTAAGTGAAAAAGAGGAGGTCAATTTAGATCAGGCTTCTTATGTTATTGATATGCTACAAATGATATATGAAAAAACTAAAGGAAATTTAGAGCAAAGTGAAAATGATTTTTTAGAAAGATCTTTGTCAGAACTGAAAATGCAATATTTAAAGATTAAAAATTAATAGAAAATAAAAAATGTTAGGAATAAAATGGATTTAATTAAAAGAAATAAAGAAAGATCATTTTTTGCGATCTTAACTTTTATTCTAAGTGGCCTGGTATATTTATCTACTGTGGCGCCGACAGTGTCTTTTTGGGATTGTGGTGAATTTATCGCAACAGCCTATACCCTGGGAGTTCCACATCCTCCAGGAAGCCCATTGTTTTTATTAATCGGCAGATTTTTCTCAATGCTACCAATCGGAACTGATATTGCCTACAGGGTAAATTTAATATCTGTTTTAACCAGTGCATTAGCCGTTATGTTGTTGTTTCTTATCACAGTGCTTTTTACAAAAAAATGGATAACTCCAAATACAAAAATGAATAAATTGGCATTATATGGCGGTGCCTTTATTGGTGCAATGACATTTGCTTTTACTGACAGCCATTGGTTTAATGCAGTGGAGGCGGAGGTTTATTCCTTTTCAACTTTTTTGACAGCTCTTGTTGTATGGCTTGTGCTGGTCTGGGAGGAAAAATCTGATAAACCCGGGCATGAGAGATACATTTTATTAATTGCCTATATAATTGGGTTAGCCCTGGGAATTCATCTTCTTAATTTGTTAGCTGTGTTTTTTATTGCTTTAATTGTCTATTTTAAAAAGTTTAAGGTCACATCACTTTGGTGGCTTTTTTCAGATGTGATAATTGGGGTTGCAATTGTTGGGATTATTTTCCTGATTATGCTCCAAATCCAGGTTTCTTTTATGTGGCAAGCATTGGTAACCCTTGGTCTTTTTGTTGGAGGATATGTTTATTTTTATAAAAAGACTGAAAATCAGCGCTTGAGTGAGCATTTTAGGAACGTGCTAATGGCAGTTGGAGCCTCGGCTGTCTTTTTAGTAATAAATAATGGTGTTATTCGTGGATTTCCTAAAATTGCTGATTTGTGGGGAATTTGGGCTGTTGGACTTACCATTATTATTTTATTCGGCGCAACCGCTTTAATGATTAAATCAAAACATCGTATAATTGCTCTGGCTCTAATGTCATTGATACTTATAGTTGTAGGGTATTCTTCTTATACGACAATATTTATCAGAAGTAATCAAAATCCAATTATTGACGAAAATGATCCGGAAACCACCGAAAGAGCTGTTGCTTATCTCGAACGTGAACAATATGGCCGCCGCTCTTTTACAGATATTTTTGACAGAAAAGTATGGAAACCAGAAGCCGATAATAAATGGAAAGGCAAAGGCGGCTGGAATTACTTTATAAAATATCAGGTAAATAAAATGTACATCCGTTATTTCAACTGGCAGTTTATTGGTCGCGGGCCAAGTACTGCCAAACATGTATTACCTTATGGTGCAAATAGTAATGAGGATGGAGTCAACTTTTTTCAGTTTGGTTTACCACTTCCTTTTATTATTGGGTTTTTTGGTCTGCTGGCGCATTTTAAACGAGATGAAAAAAATGCGCTATCTGTGCTCTCACTCTTTCTATTTACCGGAATTATGATTGTATTATATCTTAACCAGGATGATCCGCAACCCCGAGAAAGAGATTATTCCTATGTCGGGTCTTTTTTTACTTTTTCAATCTGGATTGGGATAGGAGTGTCTGAACTACTTCGCATTGTATCAAAGTTCAAAAGAATTAAAGCAAATAATACTTTAAGTTATATTACTGCCGTTGTTCTTTTCCTGGCATTACCTGTGAATTTACTTTTTGCTAACTATAGTTCACATTCCCGAAAAGGTAATTTCGTGGCGTGGGACTATTCATATAATATTCTGCAAACCTGTGAGAAAGACGGGATTATTTTTACAAATGGTGATAATGACACTTTTCCATTATGGTATTTACAGGAAGTGGAAGGCATTCGAAAAGATGTCCGCATTGTCAATTTGAGTTTGCTAAATACTCATTGGTACATTAGACAGTTACGCGATAATGAACCGAAAATTAAAATTGGTAATCTCAGTGATGCGGATATTGATAAACTCTCAGTAATGCGCTGGGAAGAAAAAACAGTAAAACTTTCCCCACCACCCGGGAGCGATTCAAAACCTATCGAATGGAAATTGAAGCCAACAATAATGGGGCAGGGGATTAGAGTTCAGGATTTGATGATATGGCAGATAATCGAACAAAACAGATGGGAAAAACCAATTTATTTTGCGGTAACAGTATCACCAGGTAACAAAATTGGACTTGATAAATATCTGCAAATGGATGGATTAGCTTTTTCATTGAAACCTTACAAAGTTAAGAAACGTATTAATGTAGAAAAAATGAAGCATAATATCCTTGATGTTTATCAATATCGCAATTTAAATAATCCCAATGTACATTTTAATCGTAATGTTAGAAAACTTGTAGGTAATTATCGCTCCGGATTTTTCCAGTTAGCAATTGATTATCTATATGCCGGGAAACAATCTGAAATGCTTGATATCCTAGATTCTATGGCGGTTAGAATGCCGGAGAGTGTTTTGCCTATTAGAAGTGAAGATATTGATCTTCAGCTGGGAATGCTTTATAACGAAGGTCGAAAAGCTGCCGGCCCTAAACAAATTGGAGAAGGCAAAGAAGTAGAAAGCCATAAAGAAATTGATGCACCAGGTCTTGAAGAACGACTTGAAAGATTATTAAACAGAAAAAATGTTCCGTTGAATAAGAAATTAAAATATGCATCTGTATATTCGCGGGAACTTGGTGACAATCAAAGAGCTATCGAAATATTAGAACCAATAATCAGAAGTTATCCTAAAAATGTTGAGGTTGTTAGTCTTCTTGTTAATTGTTACCGGGAATTGGAAAAATATTCTGATGCAGTTAGTTTGCTTGATGGTTGGTTACAGTCGTTTCCTAATGATAAACAAGCAGCCTTAATGCGTGACCAGTTTAAACAGAAATTAGAAGAGGTTAGCATTGATACCAGTAAATAGTTGTTTGGTTAAATGTATTATCATATAGTCATCATATGATTTGGTTATTGGCTGGGTGGATAATATTCTGCCCGGCCTTTTGTTTTTTTACTCTTTTATTTAATGGATTTGCTATATTTTTTCGGACACAGAGAAAGTTTATATAGCAGTTGCAAATACATATGTTATACATAATAAAAGATTCATATGGAAGAGAATGTAAAAAAATATAAAGATTTGTTGATTCAAAAAAGATATAGTAAAAATACCATTAAAACATATTGTGGGTATTTTCAAGATTTTTGTAATTACTTTAAAAATGATAATTTAAAAGAGATTACTACTGAGAATATTAATAATTACATTTTACATTTAATTAAGTCAAAAAATATTTCGATCAGTCAACAAAATCAAAGAATTAATGCAATAAAATTCTATTTTGAAAAAGTACTCAATAGGCAAAAACAATTTTACAACTTGCATCGCCCTAAAAAAGAACATAAATTGCCAAAAGTATTAAGCAAAAATGAGGTGAAGAAAATTCTTGATTCATCAACAAATATAAAGCATAAATCTATATTGATGCTGATATATTCTGCCGGTTTAAGAAGGAGTGAATTACTTAATATTCGCATATCTGATATTGATTCTGAAAGAATGGTAATAAATATAAGAGGAGCAAAAGGTAATAAAGACAGAATATCTCTACTCTCAAACAATACGCTTAACTTGTTACGGGAATATTATAAAGAATTCAAACCCGTTAATTATCTGTTTGAAGGTACTGACAACAGAAAATATTCTCCAACCAGTGTTTCGAATATTTTAAAAAAAGCAGTAGCAAAAGCCGGAATTAATAAAAAAGTTACGCCTCATGTTTTACGACACAGTTTTGCGACTCATTTACTTGAGCAGGGTACAGATTTAAGATATATACAAGAATTATTAGGGCATAGCAGTTCAAAAACAACAGAGATATATACGCATGTTTCAAAACGAGCGATTGATAAAATTAAAAATCCTATAGATGAGTTTTTTGAATGAACGGTTTTTTAAATGATAAAAGAGAAATATAAACAATTGTGTTTATCCTGCCATATTGGTGGAATATATACAATGGTGTTTACACAGACGTTG
>JAOZSR010000105.1 GCA_029939575.1 Fidelibacterota bacterium | reverse complement strand
CACTAACCATTAAGAATCATATAGAGCAAAATTAATAAGATAAACGGATTAAAATGATAATTCTATTATTTCCTGATCATAATATTATTAAGATGCTATAACTCATTATTTTAGATAAGAGCAAAGTAGCTGAGTAATTAGTAAAGAGAAGTTTTAACTTTATAAATTAATAATAAAGCAAGGAGTTGATTTGTAAATATTTTTTCCACTAAAAATATTCTTGACATAAAAAGTACTTTTGATTAGGTTATACAAACGATTGCGCAAATTGAGAGGATAATTAGTGTCAAAGAAAAAACACATCATAACTTTAAAAAGAATATAGAGGTATGACAATTAATAAAACCTTTAATGATGGTGAAATTTAAAAACATTATGAAGAGGCTGTAAGAATTGTCAAACTATGCAATATGGACAAAAAAGTTAAAATTTACAAAGGTGCAAACGGAGTATATAAAAATATTATAAATCATATAGATGACCCGAATTTTGATGGCCTTGAAGCAGTTGATTTAATTATAGAGAAAGCAAATGTCGGGGAATGGGCAGACAGAGTTGTGATTCCTGCACCACAATTTGCTAATACAAAGTGGATTGACCAGCCTGAAAATCAAAGGAAAGTAATTATCTGGGAAAATTTTGATACAGAATTAATTATGCAAGATTTTTATAACACAATGAAAAATTACAAATTGCAGAATTAAGAAATAGCAATTATTTAAATTTGTTTTTGTTTAATAAAGTCCAAATTTATTGAGAATCACAGAAAGGAGAAATACAAAATGAAGAAAATATTAAATTTAATTGCATTGATAATGCTTCTGATTTATATAATAAACTGCGATCAAAATAATGCTTTTCGAAGAATATCTTCCGAAGAATATAAAAGTAAAATGAAAGCCGGCTGGCTTGGTCAAATGGCGGGCGTTGGTTGGGGCGCTTCAACTGAATTCAAATTCAATGGCAAAATAATTCCTGAAAATAAAGTACCGTTATGGAATCCTGGAATGATCAATCAACAATATCAGGATGATATTTATGTAGAAATGACGTTTTTAAAAACTTTGGAAGAATATGGATTTGAGGTTCCTATCCGACAAGCAGGTATCGATTTTGCCAATAGTCGTTATATGCTTTGGCATGCCAATAAATATGGACGATATAATTTGCGCACCGGCATTGCTCCGCCATATTCAGGACACCCTAAATATAATGATCATGCTGATGATATTGATTACCAGATCGAAGCTGATTATTCAGGTTTAATTGCTCCTGGAATGCCTCAGGTCGTAATTGATCTGGGTGAAATTTTTGGACGTTTAATGAATTATGGTGATGGACTTTATGGAGGTCAGTTTGTGGGTGCTATGTACGCTGAAGCATTTTTTGAAAAGGATATTCATAAAATAATTAATGCCGGTTTAGCCTGTATTCCTGAAAAAAGCCAATATTCTGAAGCTATTAGAGATGTTATCAGGTGGCATAATGAAAATCCGGATAATTGGCAAAAGACCTGGCAGTTAATAGAAAATAAATATAATTTGAATTCAAATTATAGAAAATTCAGCTGTAGTGGAACAGATGCGGAATTTAATATTGATGCCAAAATCAATGGTGCGTATATAGTTATGGGACTTCTCTATGGTAATGGAGATATGGATCAGACAATAATTATTTCCATGAGATGTGGACAGGATTCCGATTGTAATCCTTCTAACGCTGGGGGTATTTTGGCAACTTCAATGGGAATGGAAAATCTTCCGGAAAAATATAAAACCGGAATTGATGAAAATACGAAATTCTCATATACTGCTTACAATTTTCCATCATTGATCAAAGTATGTGAAACTTTGAGCAGAAAAGCTGTACTGAAATCCGGTGGTAAAATTGAAAGAAATTCCAAAGGCATTGAAGAATATGTGATTCCTGTGCAGATTCCGGTAGTACCAAAATTGGTTCAGTGCTGGGAGCCAGAGGAAATTGATGACAATATCTATTATAGTGACGTGGAAATGGAAAAAATAAAATTTAAAATTCGAAAATTTGAAGAATTTGTCGATGTATGGCAGATTGCCGGAGTATTTCAAAAACAGGGTGTTGAGGTAGAGGAATTGTTTAATATGAAATTTGCCCCAGAGATTGATAAAAATTATGCTGACTGGAAAAACATACCAATTGGTGACGATTATCAGGCTGATAGAATCAATCTGGATAGGTTTTTTGAGGCTCAGCATAGCGTTGCTTATCTAAAAACAAATGTGTCATTAGATGAAAGTCGAAAAGTTATTTTTGAAATCGGATCTGACGATGGTGTCAAAGTATGGGTGAATGATAAACTTGTTCATCAAAATAATGTAGTTCGTAGTCATGAACACGCCCAGGATAAAGTAGAAGTAGATATGAAAAAAGGTTGGAATACCATATTAATGAAAATTACACAGGGAGTTGGGGGATGGGCTGCTTCTCTGGCAATTACTGATCTGGATGGAAAAACTATTCCCGGAATGAAATATAAATAATTAATAAAAATTTTAAAGGATAAATGATGAGCAATTCAAAAATTGTAGTAATCGGAAGTTCCAATACGGATATGGTTATAAAAATGGAAAGAATTCCAAAGCCTGGTGAAACAATTCTTGGTGGAAAATTTAATACAGCGGCCGGGGGAAAAGGTGCTAACCAGGCTGTTGCTGCAGCACGGGCTGGAGGTGATGTGGTTTTTGTTGCTCGTGTTGGCAATGATATGTTTGGTGAACAGGCTGTTGATGGTTTTAAAAAAGAAAATATCGATGTGAAGAATGTTTTGACCGATACAACTGAACCATCGGGAGTTGCTTTGATTTTTGTAGATGAGAAAGGGGAAAATAGTATAGCCGTAGCATCGGGTGCAAATGCAAATTTATCTGTAGAAGATGTGCAAAATGCCAGGGAAGAAATTTTGTCTGCAAATGTTGTTTTAATGCAATTGGAAACTCCGATTGATAGTATCAGAGCAGCAGCAAAAATTGCTAAGGAAAAAAATGTAAAAATAATCCTGAATCCGGCTCCTGCCCAAACACTGGATGATGAATTATTATCAATGTTAGACATCCTGACTCCCAATGAAACTGAGGCGGAGTTATTGACGGGAATTGAAGTAAAAGATTTAGATAGTGCTAAACAGGCGGGAAAAATCTTACTGGACAAAGGTTTGAAAACAGTAATTATAACCCTTGGAAGTCAGGGTGCTTTATTAGTTACTGCAAATGAAACAGAACTGATTGAAGGATTTAAAGTTAATCCAATAGATACAACAGCAGCCGGTGATACTTTTAATGGAACTTTGGCTACAGGTCTTGCTGAAGGCAAAGATTTGAAAAATGCAATTAGATTTGCTAATGCTGCCGGGGCATTATCAGTTACAAAATTAGGTGCTCAGCCTTCGGCACCATCTTATGAAGATATTAAATTATTAATGAAAAAGGACTCTTAAAATGGCGTTTACTATAATTAAGAATTTCATAAAGATCTTTTCTAAAAAAATCACCATTGTTATTATGTTTATTTGTTTTTTTATGTTTTGTAGTAAACCGGTTTCAAATTCCGTGGTTGATCCAAATTTAACATATAAAAAATATATTCCTCAAAAAACTGATAGAATAATCTCAAGAACAGAATATGCTGACAAATTACACGGATTTTGGTTGGCTGAATGTATTGCCAATTGGACAGGATTAATTACAGAAATGGATAAAATTGGTGGCGAGGGAAAAGATGGAAAAGCGCCTGGATTTTATACCAGGGAAAACTGGGGTAAACCTGATGAACCCAATCTCTGGGGTGGTAGCGGATTATCTGAGAATATTGATTTTCTTGTGGAAGATGAAGGTGATGTTTGGGGAGCTGATGATGATACTGATATAGAGTATATTTATCAGCATCTACTATATCAGAATCAAACCTCATTCCTTAGCGGAAAGCAAATTCGCGATGGCTGGCTTAAGCATATTAAATTGGAAGAAGAAAATTATTTATGGGTTTCCAATCAAAAAGCTTTTGATCTGATGCAGGAAGGAATGATTCCACCGGCAACCGGCAATCCGGAAAATAATCCATTTTACGAAATGATTGATGCCCAGTTAACTACTGAAATATTTGGTTTGTTTGCTCCCACACGTCCGGATATTGCCCTGAAAATGGCCGACCTGCCAATTCGGACAACTGCCTATGAAAATGCAGCCTGGATAGCTGAATTTTATGTAATTATGTATTCTCTTGCCTCTTATGTTGATGAAAATTTGACGATGAAAGAAAAATTATTTTGGATGGCTGATAAGGCTCGTGAAAATTTACCCAATGAATCATATTCAGCAAAAATGTATGATTTTGTCAAAGGTCAATATAATTCAGGTGTAAAATGGGAAGAAGCCCGGGATGCTTTACACGAAAAATACCAGGTCAACCAGGATGATGGATATTATTGGTCAACTAAAGATGAATCCTGTAATGGTTGTTTTGCGGCTGGGATTAATTTCGGTTCCAGTATCGTGAGTCTGCTTTATGGTGAAGGGGATTTGAAAGAAACTATAAAAATTGGCGCATTAGCAGGCTGGGATTCTGATAATCCGACTGCAACCTGGGGCGGGCTAATAGGTTTTATGCTTGGTAAAAAAGGTGTTGAAAAGGCTTTTGGTCAAAAGTTTGCCGATAAATTCAACATACACCGAACAAGGATTGGTTTCCCCAATAATGGTATTGATAACTTTGATAATATGGCAAAAATTGGTGTTTTCATCGTTGATAGAGTTGTGCAGGAGCATCTTGGTGGTGGAATAGATCTTAAAAATAATGTATGGTATATTCCTGAACATGATTTAAAATTTTAATTCCTGATATGATATCTGATTTATTGTAATATCCTATATCAATAGAATTATCCGAAAAAGACAATTCGAATAATCATATATAGACTAAAATATAAAATATTACTTTTACAAATTATTATAATTACCTGTCTGCAATAGGCTGGTACTAAAAAATGACATATAAATAGTAGGAAATATAATAGATTAATTTCAATAATCAATAATATATTGAGATTGAAAATCAGGTGTTAATTTTATAAAATAGTTGACAATGTCAATAATATTACCTATTTAATTTATACGTCAGTAAAATAACATTTTATGTTATTTTAAAAAGAGGTGAATTTGTCTAAAACAAAATTTAAAGTAAGTCAATTGTCAAAACCTCGCTTTGAATTTCGTACATTTGGGTCGGATTTTCGACTGGAACATAAAAAATTAGCAGATCTTTCGGAAGATGTTCAGGAAAAAGTAAAAGAAAGAAATTCCGATGAAATTTATATTATTGCTAAAAATAACAACAGGAATAATACAAAGATCAGAAATGGAAAAATGGATATTAAGATTTTAATCCATGAAAAGGATGGCCTGGAACAATGGAGCCCAAAACTAAAAACAAAATTTCCCCTTACTTTTGAATTTATAAAAGATGATTTGTTTCCGGCTTTCAAAACTACCTTTCCAAACGTTAAGCAGAAACAATATAATATAGATGAATTTCTCGGAATGGTAAAAGATCAAAAGGATATACAGGCAGTAACAGTGAAAAAACATCGATTTGGATATTTTGTAAATAATACAATTTGTGAATTTGCCGAGGTGATAATAAATGGTACTCAAATATATACAATCAGTTCAGAATCTACGGTAATTTCTGATATAAAAAAGACATTGAGTGATGTCGGATTAACAGGACGGGATAACATTAATTATATCAAGGCCATAAAAAGAGTAATTAAAATGAATAATAAATATTGAGGAATGGTGTGGCTAAAGAAATTGAACGAAAATTTTTAGTAAAAGGCGATTTTAAAAAAGTAGTAGCAAAATCACAGCGAATTATCCAGGGCTATATATCGTCAGTTCCACAACGAACAGTCAGGGTTAGAATTATTGGTGAAAAGGGTATATTGACAATCAAAGGAATTGGGAGTAAGTCCGGCGCTTCCCGATATGAGTTTGAAAAACAAATTACTCCTGAGGAGGCCGGGGAATTATTGAAAATCTGTGAACCAGGGATTATTGATAAAACACGGTTTTTAATTGAATTTGAAAATCATATCATTGAAGTTGATGAGTTCCATGGTGATAATAAAGGGCTTGTAATCGCAGAAATAGAATTAAAGACTGAAGATGAAAAGTTCGGAAAACCTGTCTGGCTTGGTGAAGAAGTTACCGGAATTGTAAAATATTATAATTCAATGTTAGTTAAAAATCCCTATAAAAATTGGGAAAATAAAAATAAATCATCTGAATAAATTAAATGAAGCATTTAAAATTTTATTGAAAAAAGA
Source organism: Fidelibacterota bacterium (assembly GCA_029939575.1). Classification (GTDB taxonomy): domain Bacteria; phylum Fidelibacterota; class UBA2242; order UBA2242; family JAOZSR01; genus JAOZSR01. Next base: position 4,835 of record JAOZSR010000105.1, on the reverse strand, counting down.
GGGAAAAAAAGATGATATTCAAGAAGACGAAATCCTTAGAAGAAAAATTTCATAAGTTTCTTAATTTAACTAATGAAACGGCATTAGTATTTTTAGAAGGAGTTAAGTGTTATCTGGAAAAAAACCAGGAAGAATTTCAACATTATCTTACTCTGATCACAAAACAGGAAAAAGAAGCCGATTCTATTAGACGAGAAATTGAAACCGTGTTGTATGAAAAAACTCTATTACCCGAAACAAGAGGCGATATTTTTGATTTATTAGAGGATTTGGATGATGTTATTAATCAGACAGAAGAAACTTTATTGGAATTTTCAATTGAAATTCCGGATATTCCTGAAAAATATAATGAGCATTTTTTAAAACTTACTGAATTTGCAGTTAATGCTATTAACCAGGTTGTAAAAGCTTCCCGTAAATTTGTTCAGGAGCCTACTAATGTAGAACATAATATTCATAAAGTTTATTTTTGGGAAAAAGAAGCAGACAGGCAATCTGAAAAATTAAAACGTGCGGTATTCCGTGATGATTCAATAGAAAAATTAAGTAAGAAATTTCATTTAAGATATTTTGCTTTGCATATTGATATGCTTGCTGATAAAAGTGAAGATGTCGCTGATAAATTAAGTATTTATGCTATTAAAAGATCAATATAAACGGAGAATGTGATGATATTGTTTTTTCTATCCGGTGGTTTGTTTTTAGGTTGGTCTTTGGGGGCAAATGATGCCGCAAATATTTTTGGAACCGCAGTTGGCACCAAAATGGTTAAATTCCGTACAGCTGCGATTGTTGCTTCAATATTTATAGTTTTGGGCGCTGTTATTTCCGGAGCAGGTGCAAGTCATACATTAGGTAAATTGGGAGCAATTAATGCAATAGGTGGTGCTTTTGTTGTTGCTTTATCTGCTGCTTTTACAGTTTTTTGGATGACCAGGTTGCATTTACCTGTGTCAACATCTCAGGCGGTAGTAGGTGCTATAGTTGGCTGGAATTTCTTTTCTCATACAAAAACAGATTACAATTCGCTTCTCAAAATTATTTCCACCTGGGTATTTAGCCCGATTTTAGCTGCTCTTTTTGCAGCGTTGTTATATGTAATACTAAAAAAGTTATTCCAAATGTGGAAATTAAGTATTTTCAGATTAGATGTTTATACCAGGATTGCTCTTGTTTTAGTCGGCGCTTTTGGGGCTTATGCTCTCGGCGCAAATAACATTGCAAATGTTATGGGTGTCTTTGTTCCTGTTTCACCTTTTCCGGAAATATCGATCGGCAACCTTTTCACTATTAGCAGTGTACAGCAATTGTTTTTCCTGGGTGCTATAGCAATCTCGATCGGAGTCTTTACTTATTCTCATAAAGTAATGAAAACAGTGGGATCAGGGGTGGTAAAACTTACTCCACAATCTGCTTTGGTGGTTGTTCTGGCAGAATCCTTAGTTTTGTTTTTATTTGCATCCACATCGTTGCGGGATTTTTTAATCAGTCACAATCTGCCATCAATACCACTGGTTCCGGTCTCAAGTTCACAGCTAGTAATAGGAGCGGTTATCGGAATAGGTATTATTCAGGGAGGACGTAATATACAATTTAAAACTCTTGGCAAGATCGCTTCGGGCTGGGTAACAACTCCGCTAATCGCAGCTCTTATTACTTTTATTGCTTTGTTTTTTATGAAAAACACTTTCAATGTTGAGGTTTATAAAGAGAATCATAATCTTGCTAGAAATAATGTTGAGATAATTCAAAGTACGCCAAAACTGCAAGAATACTAAGAAAATATCCTTAAGTTCGCAAGGAATATATAAAAATTAAGCTTTTGTATTTCGGCTAATAAAGCCAATTCCAACAACAATATTTTTCAATTAATCCCAAATTTAGTACACTATAAATCATATATATTTTGTCATTCCTCAAAAAAATCAAGAGAAAACCTGAACCTTGATTTTTTTTACTTGAATAAAGAAATTTATTATTTTTTATTGCAATTAACTGCAAACAAATAGATTATGTGTTATTAATATGGAGCAAAACTCAATAAAAAATAGAAAAAAACTAGCAAATGAATATTTTGAATATAATTCCTAGGGTTGCAAAAGCGATTTAATTCGGCCATTTTAAGTTTCGAAATATAAAGGATCGAAATCAATTAAGTAAGAAAAATAAATGTACATGGTACTGAAATAGTTCTTTATAGATAATAAAGAAGACTTTATTAGTCTTACGAATATAACAAAGTACAGAGATAGGGAACAAAGTAATTTTTCTGGTATAACCCCAAGACAAATAGAAATGATGATTGATAGGTTAAATAATAGACCAAGAAAATGTCCTGGTTTTTTGACACCTAATGAAGTATTTTACAAACTAACAAATGTTGCACTTAGTACTTGAATTCAGGAAATATTTATCATCACCTTAACTTAAAAAAGTAGGAGAAAATTTTGTTTAAATTGGCAATTATTCAAATGCTCGTTGAAGGTGGAAAAAAAAACCAAAATCTTCACCATGCAGAAGAAATGATAAGTAAATCCGCCAAGAATGGTGCTGATATCGCCTTATTGCCGGAAACAATGAATTTGGGGTGGACACATCCCTCAGCAAAAAGTGAAGCAGATCCAATTCCAGACGGAAAAACCTGTCAAACCCTTATTCAATCCGCAAAAAAGAACAATATCTATATTTGTTCAGGTTTAGTAGAAAAAGATAGCACGGGAATATATAATTCAGCCATTCTAATCTCAAAAAAAGGCGAAATTATCCTTCATCACAGAAAAATCAATGAACTTGAAATAGCACACAAATATTATGAACAGGGAACTAAACTCAATGTTTGTAAGACCGAGTTTGGCAATATTGGATTGATGATTTGTTCCGATGCTTTTGCTACAGATAAAGTTTTGAGTAAATCCCTGGGATATATGGGTGCTGATTTTATTTTATCACCCTCAAGTTGGGCTGTCCCACCTGATTGGGACAATTCAAAAAAATCAGCCGGAGAAATATGGAGCGAACATTATACATCGGTGGCAAAGCAATTTAAAATATGGATTGCCGGAGTAAGTAATGTTGGAAAAATGTCAGAAGGACCATGGGCAGGTTATTCGGCAATTGGAAATTCACTGGTTATAGATCCTGATGGAAATATTGCTGCTGAAGCTCCTTTTGGTGTAAATGCCGAAATTATAATGTATGTGGATATTCAACCTGAAATCAGACCAGCCAGAGCAAATGGATGGACAAATTATTGGCAGAAAAAAGATTGATTCAATTATCAGACAACTCAGATATAAAGATTTTAAAAAAAATTCTAATCCGGGATGTATTGATTCACAACAAATTTTTTAGCTCATAAATAACACATAAAATCGCATTTTTTTTACCCAAAACATATTAAACAACTCTGATATATCTCTTAATCTCTAATTTTAATATCTTTATATCTTTGTGGCTATTAATCTTTCAGTTTAGATATCTTCTCGATCTGCACTCTGATAAATCTTGGCCTGTAAACATCCATTCCCTGATTTTCAATATCCACTCCAATCGGCCCGGTAATAAAGCTAATCACTAATTCCCCGGGTTTTTCAGACAATTCAGGATGACATTTGGCTGCATAGGTCTGATTTTTATGATTTGGATTGCGATAAATACAAACAGGTTCTGACCAGGGACCGGTTAATTCCGGGGCAACAGTAAGCAAAATATCCGGTGTTTGGGGATCATAAGTTGTACAATAATACAAATCATAATCGGGATCATACTGAATTGTTGTTTCTGTATTTCCGGGAAAAAAAAGCGGAACCAGGTTTTCTGATTTTTTCCCCCATTTTGATCCATTATCAGTTTGCTTCCAATATTCAAAATCTTCACTCTTAAGTCCATTTACTGCATCAGATATACTGGAGCGGGCTAAAATCGCCTTGCGTTTTTTTACATTTCCTCCTGAATCATGGTACCCTAAATAATAGACCCAGGGACTTTCATAATAAACAGCCGAATGAATTCCAAAGTGATCATCCCCAAGATTCATATCATAATATTCCAAATTCCATTCCATTGGATTATCATCGGGATTATCAATAACTATGGAAACTGTGCCTGCTATCCATCCTTGACTCCAATCTCTGTTTAGAGAAAAACAAAAAATCAGTAATTTGTCATCTAATCTAATCCCACTGGTTGCCCAGTAATATTTACCGGAAGTTCCAGGAAAATGGGGAAAAAAAGCAATATCCTGACCATTTTCCTTTTTCCAATAATACTGTAAAGATTCAGCCGGTTTTTTCTTGCGGTCCTGAATTACAATACAATTATTAATATAATCACGATCAGGAACCCGCCTGCCGTCAATAATTTTTCCTAAGAATGTATCTCCAAACAGCCACAATGTTTTTAAAGGTGATAATACTATAGAAGTTGCAGCATCGGAACCCAGCCAGCCGGTTTCATTAGCCCGAAATAATTGATCATAAACACTATCGATTTCAACTGATATTAACCGAACCGGATATTCATCAGGCCATTTAATCTCTTTTTCACTGGAAAATTCACCAATAAACATCGGGCTACAAGCAAAATTGTATAACATAAGAAATATAAAGATAAAATATTTTTTCATAACATACCTGTATTCCATTTTCACACCTGCATAACTAGTTTACTAATTCTAAAATCGACATCCTATATTCATTTTTTTTCAAATATGAATATTGACAATTCCGTAAAAAGTAAATTTGCTGTCATTCTGAAGGAGGTCCGAATGTTTACAATCAGGTTTTTGACTGAAAGAATCTCCTATAATTATCGACGAGATTCATCGTTGCTACGCT
>JAOZSR010000035.1 GCA_029939575.1 Fidelibacterota bacterium | reverse complement strand
TTTTGATTTTGATAAATTTCATTTTTTTAAACATGATTCCGGGATAAGAATGTAATGCGTATTGCCCGGAAAACTTAATTATTATAATATTGACACCAAGAAACTTAAAATATTTTTGTAAAATTGATAATTTTTTTATACAACTAATAGATTTTTTCTGGATTTATGAAAAGATTTCTTATGTAATTGCATAATAATTAATATTAATAAATGTAGAAAATTACTTTATTTTATAATGCAAAAAAATCTTGGAAAAAATAAAAGATTTTTTTACTTTTAAAACGAAAAGAATTTATGAGCAAAAATTGATAATGAAAAAATTAAAGACAAGGTATTAAGATTTGATAAGTTATGAAAAATGTAGCAATATACTAAAAGCAATTGCTCATCCAACCAGGTTGGAAATTATTTATCGCCTCAACAAACAAGATGGTTGTCATGTTTCAAGAATCCAGAAGAATCTGGGTATCCCCCAATCCACCATATCTCAGCATTTAAAAATACTAAAAAATGGTGGTGTTTTAACAAGTGAAAGAAATGGTAACGCGGTTTGTTACAAACTTAAAGATATAAAAATTATGAAAATAATTGATGTATTGAGAAGTTTGGACTAACTTTTTTTTATGTTAAGTATATCGTATTATTTGAATAGTTAGATATTTAAATAGATCTTTGGAAATATTACAATATAATTTGATAATCTGGAAAAAAAATTAGAAAATTTACTGTTGTGAGAAAAACGCTTAATTTATTTAACAAAAGAGAAAAGGAGAATCATCATGGATTTTGACGTAACCAAAACACTTGATTGTAAAGGTCTTTCATGTCCAATGCCAATCTTGAAACTTGCCAAAGAAATGAAATCATTAAAAAGTGAAGAAGTTCTTGAACTTCTTGGAACTGACCCAGGTTCAAAAACAGATGTTCCAAAATGGTGTACCAAAACAAAAAATGAATTACTTGGCTCAGATGAAGCGGACGGAGTTTATAAGTTTTATATTAAAAAAACTTAATTTTATTTGAGCATATTTGATAATCTGTTTTAAATGAGGGATTGAGACTATGGAAGATCAGGAAAAAGGAGGATTGAGTCAACTTTGGACTCTGCTTTTTAAGAAAACCTGGCCTTTATGGCTGGGTGGTATTTTATTAGCCTTTTTAAATTGTTTATTATTTTTAGTAAAGTCACCATGGGGTGGAAGTGGTTCCTACATTAATTGGGGTCAAAACCTATTAAATACACTCCATATCATTAATTTTCCGGCAGTTAAAAATATATTTGCACATCATTATGGATTACTTGGATTTGTCACTATTCTGGGGGCCTTTTGTGGTGCTTTAATGAGTAAAGAATTTGCAGTAAGAATTCCTCCGGTCGGAGAAATGGGTAAAGGAATTGTGGGTGGAATATTAATGGGTTTAGGCGCTACTTTAGGAATTGGCTGTACAATTGGTGGATTTCTCAGTGGTATCTCAGCCTTATCAGGTGGTTCTATTGTTTTGACAATTGGCTTATTATTAGGTACTTATTTAGCGTTAAAATACCTGTTATGGGAAATGGAAGCGATGCCAGGTCTTAGTATGGGTAAGAGTTTTACATTGTTAGCTGCTAAAGAAAATAAAGGCGCCTGGCAACCAATTTTGGGTGGAATTATTTTTGTTTCAAGCTTAATAATTTTTGCAATTAGTTATAAAGAAAATAATGTTTTTACAATGTTTGCTATCATTGGTTTAATAATGGGTTTGATATTACAACGTTCGCGTTTTTGTATAGTTCGTGCCTTTCGTGAACCATTTATGACTGGTGAATCTGAAGCACCGGTTGGTGTAATACTTTCATTATTTGTTACAATGATTGGTTTTACCGTAATTAAATACATGGGAGTTGGAACATCAACACCAGGTGGAGCAAGGGCTTTAGCAATGGTTTGGGTTTATCCGCATTTTTGGTTAAGAGCACTAATTGGTGGTTTCGTTTTTGGACTTGGAATGACCATAGCAGGAGGTTGTGCAGTTGGGGCAATGTGGAGAACAGGTGAAGGCCAGGTAAAATTATGGTTTGCAGTATTGGGCTTTATGCTGATGTCGCCTATTTCGAAAAAATTTATTGTGCCTGGTTTTACAAATATTCTTCCTGATTGGGCAAAACAAAAAGTATTTTTACCTGATTATTTTGGATATTTTGGCAGTGTATTAATAATAATGCTAATATTATTATTATGGTATATATTTGTGAAATGGAACGAAAAAACCGGAAAATTTTCCGCGGTTTAAGCAGGAGGAAGTTATGAAAATCAAAACTATCATGATATTATTAGCGCTTGCTTTGCTTATTAATTGTGGCGGAGCCGGTATTGATGGCAGGGCGCCAAAAGTTTATCCTGATGCAAAAGCAATAGTTGCTGAAGCCAAAAAAGGCGTTGAAAAGATTGAGATCGAAGAATTCAAACAAAAAATTGATGATGAAGAAATGTTTCTTCTTATTGATGTAAGAGAGCCAGCGGAATTTGAAGAAGATAATATCCCATATTCCATTAATATACCACGTGGAGTATTAGAGTTCAAAATCAGTGATGATAAATTTTGGGATAGTGAAGGGTTATTCTCACCTGATAAAGGTGAAGAAATAATTGTTTATTGCAAAAAATGGAGCCGCGCTCCTTTAGCAACTGAAACTTTAATTAAACTTGGTTATACTAATGTAAGATATCTTTATGGTGGTATGACAGTTTGGTTAAAGGGTCCTGATGCCCTGGAAGTAGAAGAGGTTGCCGAAGAATCAGGATGTGGTTAAATAACTATTTTTAAATATAATAGAAATGTAGGTTAATATTAATGAAAAGAGGAGAAGTTAAATGAACAGAAAAGTAAGTAGTATTTTAACAATGTTATTGGTTTTGAGCCTGGTTTTCTCAATAAGTTGTAAAGATGAAACAGCCAGTCCGCAGAATTTGGCATTTGAAACCCTGACTAATTATTTAGTCGAAAATAATATGGATATTTCAGATATTTTAGCTAGTTGGATTGTTCCTGCAGAAAATGTTGTAGACCATGAATCTGATTACTATATTATTGATATTCGTGGAGTTGATGATTATAACACTGGTCATATAACCGGTGCTGTAAATTCAACATTAGGAAATATCTTAACTACCGCTGAAGGTAGTGATGGAAAACCCATCTTGGTTGTCTGTTATACAGGCCAGGGCGCCGGACATGGTGTTTGCGCTTTACGTCTTTCCGGATATCCTGATGCCCAAGTATTAAAATGGGGTATGAGTGGCTGGAATGGTGCTTTTGATGGTTGGACCGATAATGTTGGTAATGCTGCAGTCGGAAATGCAAACTGGACTACTACTAATAGTATTGTATCTGTTGAAGATTTTGATTCTCCGGAACTTGTTGTTACAGCAGACGAAGAAGATGGCGCTGCGATTCTTACAGAACGTGTAGCTGCTATGTTAGCAGGTGGTTTTCAAGGCATTACTAATGCTTCTGTTTTAGAAAATCCATCAGGCTATTTCATAAATAATTATTGGTCATCAGATGATGTAGATATTTATGGAAATATTGTCGGTGCATATAGAGTTAATCCTTTGACTATAGCCGGTGAAGAAATTTATAATCTTGATCCTTCAAAAACTGTTGTGACTTATTGTTGGACCGGACAAACTTCTTCCGTGGTTACTGCCTATTTAACAGTGCTGGGATATGATGCAAAAAGTTTAAAATTTGGAGCAAACGGAATGATTTATGAAAATCTTTTAACTCATAAATGGTCAGCTTCTCCGGATTATGGATATGTGGAATAATAACCAGAAATAATAAATAATTTTAGGGAGATAGGGATCAACTCTCTATCTCCTAATTTGAGAGGAATGAAAATGCGAAAAAGTATCATTAGTTTAATTATATTATGCGCAATAATGATTCCCGTTTATATTCAGGCACAGGGATGTATGGGTGGTGGAGATTCTGAAGGTGTGGCTGTAATGGGTTTTATTCAAACCCAATATGAGAACAAACAAAAAACTGAAGAATCAACTTTTACTTTTAACAGGGCACGTCTTGGAGTTGTTGGAAATATTCCTTATGACATTAGTTATTATATGTTTGTTGAATATTCTCCTTTTAAAGACGCCAATCCCTATCTATTAGATGCATTTATTACATATTCACGTTTGACTCCGTATCTGAAAGTTTCAATGGGACAGTTCAAATCACCCTTTAGTATGGAAAGAAATACATCTTGTTCAGGACTACATACTGTAAATCGATCAATGGTTGTTGAAGAACTGGCTATGGATCGTGATATTGGAATATTGCTATATGGTGATTATAAAAAACTTCTTTCCTATAAATTAGGAATAATGAATGGAACTGGCAGAGGTGTCAAAGATGATAATAAAGCCAAAGATTATGTAGGTCGTTTAGTAGTATCACCTCTGGATTGGATAAAAGTTGGTGGCGGATTTAGTTTTGGTAAAAAAGTGCCAGCTGTAACAGGAGCGGATGATGATCAGAGAAAAAGATACAGTGGTGAGTTAGAAATAAACAAAGGCGATTTTTTACTTCAGGCTGAATATTTATTTGGAGAAGATATTGGCTCCTATACAACAGGAGGTGGCTGTGGAGGTGAGCCTTTGGTAACTCATGAAGGTACAAAGAAGCGAAGTGGATATTTTGTTCAGGCTTTATATATGACTCCTTGGAATTTGCAGCCGGTTTTTAAATATGAAAACTATGATGTTGATCTTGATATTGACGAAAATGAACAGAACGTAATGACCTTTGGATTCAATTATTTCTTAAATGAATGGACAAGAATTCAGGCTAATTATCTTTATTGTGCTGAACCTGGAAATGAAATTGACAATGATCAAATTCTGATCCAATTACAGGCATTAATTAGATAGAAAGGGGAAATTATGAATAAGAGAAACATAATTATCAGTTTGGTAATAATATTATTTGTTTGCCAGTTTGCAACTGCTCAAATAATTACTGCAAAACAGCTTGCCAAGGATATTAAAAAAGATGATGTTACTGTTGTTTCTGCAAGAAATGCAGCTGACTATAAAAAAGTACATATTCCGGAAGCTGTAAATGTTTGGCATTTGGATTTGTATAAAGAAGGTGATGTAGAAGGAATTTTAAAAAATACTGAAGAAATTGCTACCATTTTGGGTAAAGCCGGAATTAGTGAAAAAAATACTTTGGTTGTATATGATAGTGGGAAAAATATTTATGCCGGCAGACTTTATTGGATATTTAAATATCTTGGTGTTGAAAACGTAAAAGTTCTTGATGGCCAGATGAAAATGTGGCGTAAAAACAGAAAACCAGTTACCAGAAAAGCTACTAATGTTAAGGAAACCAGTTTTGCTGTAAATTTAAACAAAGATATTTATGCCTGTAAAGATTATATCAAGAAAAATCTTAAAAATGACGGTGTTGTACTTCTGGATGTTCGCAGTGCTGAAGAATATAATGGTGAAAAAGGTACTGCCCATCGGAAAGGTCATATAGCAGGAGCAGTAAACCTGGAATATAAGGTATTGATCAATGAGGACGGTACCATTAAATCAAAAGAAGAAATTGATGCTTTATTATCAAAAGTCGGAATTACAAAAGACAAGGAAGTAATCCTTTATTGTGCAACAAGTGCCAGAGCCGGAATTGTATTCATGGCTATGACATCTATTTCTGACTATACTAAAGTTCGGGTTTATGATGGCGCTATTAATGAATGGGCAGCTGACGAAACGCTTCCAATGGAATAATAAATATTATCTAAAAAAAGGAGAACAATATGGGCAAAACAGCAATTACAATTAATGGATCAGAAGCAAAAAACATATTTCCGGCAATTATTATTGGTGTATCTTCAGCAGCGGCTGGTGATGAAGTGATTTTTTTCTTTACTCCAGGAGGTGCTCCTGTAATGTTAAAAGGAGCAATGGAAAAGATAAATGAAGAAACTAAAAACATGCCTGATTTAATGGAAATGTATGAAGGTCTGGTTGCATTGGATGCAAAATTTTTGGTTTGTGAATTAGCATTTGATGTTCATGGATTTAAAGAAGAAGATCTGCGTGAAGAATCCGAAGTTGTGGGTGCCACAACTTTTGTTGGCGTAGCAGATGGCGCAAACTTAACATTATCATTTTAATTTTAAAACAAAAGGAATTTAAAAATGGCTGATGAAAAATTAAACTGTCTTGGAATGAAATGTCCTCAACCTATTCTTAAGGTTGTTGCTAAAATCAAACAAATGAACCCTGGCGATATGCTGGAAATTGAAGCAGATTGTCCTTCTTTTCCCTCGGATATAAAAGCCTGGGCCGAAAAAACCGGTAGAATATTGATGTTATGTTCAACTGATGCTGATGGAAAACATACCGCTCAAATTCAGGCATAAAAAAAAAGAGAAGCGCTCTTACTAATGAGCGCTTCTCTTTTTATAATTAATAATAGGAGATTACTGATATTTTGGATGAAACAAAATTCACCCCGAAAATTGTAGGCTTTTTATGTAACTGGTGTACCTATGCAGCAGCAGATCTGGCCGGTTCATCAAAAACAGAAATTTCACCTTTATTTTCTGTAATTCGTGTAATGTGTTCCAGCCGAATTGACCACAATTTATTACTCACAACCTTCTTTAATGGTGCAGATGGAATTTTGATTGCGGGATGTCATCCCGGAGATTGCCACTATGATAAAGGCAATTATTATGCTCGCCGAAGATATGCTCTATTGAAGAATGTTATGGATACATTAAAATTGGAGCCAGAAAGATTAGAACTTTCATGGGTTTCGGCTTCTGAAGGAAAGCGATATGCGGATGTCGTTAATGAATTTAGTAAAAAAATAGAGCAACTTGGACCAAATCCAATCAAAAAAAGTTCTGTTTTTTAATTGTTACATTTTGAGAGAAATACCCGAATTTTTTTTAAAATAGGAAATTAATATGGATCAGCAAAAAAATGTATTAGTTATTGGGGCTGGTATCGCTGGAATGAAAGCGTGTTTACTCCTCGCTAAAACCGGGAAACAGGTTTATCTGGTAGAAAAACTCCCGATTATTGGGGGCAAAACTATAAAAAATGAAGAGAGTTTTCCAAACCTGGAATGCTCTACTTGTATGGTCGCGCCTGTTCAGCAGGAAATATTACAGCATCCTAATATCAAGACTTTGACTTTGAGTGAGGTAGAAAAAATCGAAGGTGATATAGGAAATTTTACAATAATTATTAATAAAAAAGCCAGATATGTCAGTGATACGGATTGTATTGGATGTGATATGTGTTTTGACCCTTGCCCGGTCAGCATCAGTAATGAGTGGGAAGAAAATCTGATGAACAAAAAGGCCATTTATGTCCCCTGTTCCGGATCTTTGCCAAATGTGCCAACTATTGATACTGAACATTGTTATCATTTCAATGGAAAACAGGAATGTAACGCATGTGTGGAAGCTTGTATGTTTGAGGCAATTAATTTCGATGATAAAGATGAAAAAGTTGAAATTCAGGTTGGCGCTGTAATAATAGCTACTGGTTCAGATATTTATGATGTTTCCCTCTTACCTCAATTTGGATATGGCAAACATCCCGGTATATACACGTCAATGGAATTTGAAAGATTGTTTGCTTCTAATGGACCTACCAGTGGAGAACTGACTATTCGAAATAGTGAAAAAACCCCAAAATCTATTGCTATTATCCATTGCGTCGGAAGAAAAGAACAGGATTACTGTTCAGGTATTTGTTGTATGTATTCAGCAAAGCATGCCCATTTTATTAAACATAAATTACCGGATACTAAAATCTACAATTTTTATAGAGATATTTGTGTACCAGGCAAAACATATCAAAAATTTGTAGAAAAAATTAATGACATAGAAACCCAGATGATATATCATAATTCTATGGATGAGTTAAATATTTTACATAACGAAAATGAAATTACTATCGAATACATTACTGGAAAGAGTAAAAAAGAAACTCTGACAGTCGATATGGTAATTCTCGCATCTGCACTGAATCCAGGAAAGGATTTTTCTGATATTAGTAAAATGGCTAAAATTGATTTGGATAAAAATGGATTTTTCATAACTAATCAGGAGAAAGTGGGTTCGGTTGAATCTACAAAACCAGGAATTTTTATCGCCGGATGTGCAGAAGGTCCCAAAGATGTTCAAACATCAGTAATTCAGGCAGAAGCAGCTGTTAGTGGAGTCATGAGTTGTCTGGATAGTTGAGAAGAATTAGCAATTATTAATGGTTAATGAGGATTTGTGAGTCAAAATCGAATGATTTATCAATCGATTGAAAAATAAAGGTAGAAGGATGAAAAAGAAAATCGGAGTTTATGTTTGTGAATGTGGTCCTAATATCGCGGATAAAGTTGATATTGATAAAATAATTGAAACTGTAGTGGCTGCAAATAATTCTGAAAATGTTGAGATTATAGGAGATAGACATAAATTATTATGTTCTGCTGCCGGAAAAGTTTTTCTTGAAGAAGAGATCAAAAATAAAGAATTGACTCACATGGTGGTTGCAGCTTGCTCACCAAGAGATCATAATAGTACTTTCATCAATGTTTGTAAAAAGACCGAATTAAATCCCTATCTTTATAAAATGGTTAATATTCGTGAGCACTGTGCCTGGATTATTCCGGATAAAGATAAAGCTACTAATAAAGCGATTGAATACATTCAGGGTGGAGTCGCCAGGGTTCAATATCAGACCGAATTAATAGAGAAAAAACTTGATACTAATCCTGATGTGCTTGTGATTGGTGGCGGAATAGCAGGTATTGAAGCTGCTATTTCTCTGGCTGGAAAAAAACGGAAAGTGACTCTTATTGAAAGATCCGCTGTCTTAGGTGGAAAATCAGTTTTCCTAAAAGAATTGCTACCAAGTCAGGCAGGCAAAGAATATATAAACAAACGAATCAAAGATCTTACAGATAATGAAAATATTCAGGTTTTTTTGAATACTGAGATTGAAAAAATTATTGGCTTCCTGGGAAATTTTGAAATCATTCTTTCAGATGTTACAAATAAAGATAAGAAAACAGAAATAAAAACAGGAGCAACTATTGTTGCTACTGGTTTTGGACTTTCAGATGTCACTGAGTTTTCAAATATCAATTATGATACTAAAGATGAAGTATACACTTCTCTGGAAATCGAAAAAATGCTCTCCGAAAAAGGTAAACTAAAACTTTCCTCAGGTGTTCCGCCTAAAAAAGTCGGTTTAATTCATTGTGTTGGCAGGGATGAGAAAAAGTATTGTTCCCAGATATGTTGCAATTATATGATGAAGATTGCTAATTATTTCAAAAAGCAATCAGCAAAAATTGAAGTAAAAGAATTTTACAAGGATCTGTGTCTGCCGCATAAAGATGACCAAAAATTATTCAATCTTACAAAGAAAAACGGGGTTGACTTAGTTCGTATTAAAGAAGTTAGTTTAAATGGTACAAAAATAAAATATAGTAGAATAGATGGAACAATCGAAGAAAATGAGTTTGATATGGTTGTGGTTGCACCACCAATAATACCATCAGATTCTACTAAAAATTTATCTGAAATTCTTGATATTCCGTTAGATGAATTTGGGTTTTTCCAGGAAGCACATCTCTCGACAAATCCGGTGGGAACTTCTACAGATGGTATTTTTATTATTGGAAATGCCCAGGGACCACGAGGAATCTCAAATTCAATTTTAATGGCTCATGCTGCCTCTGGTCAGATTCGTACCCAATTAATTCCCGGAGAACAGATAGTGCCGGAAGTAAAGGTTTCGGAAGTTTTGGAAGCCTTTTGTATGGGGTGTAAAAATTGTATCGATGTATGTTGCTATGGTGCTATTTATTTTGATGAAATCAAAGGTATTTCTGTAGTAAATGAAGCAATTTGCAGAGGATGTGGTAATTGTGTAGCAAGTTGCCCGTCAGGATCAATCAGATTAAAACATTTTACAAATGAACAAATATACCAGGAAGTAATTGAAGCTTTGAAATAGAGAATTGATCAGAAATAGACACAAATTACAAAAAAGAATTGTGTTTATTCGTGTTCATTCGTGGTTAACCAAGTTTCTTACAGGAGAAATAAATGACAAAAAAGGGAGTTAAAATCTCATTGGAAAAAGGATTACAAAATCAGATAAGGGATTTTTTCAAAAAAGGCCTTGAAAAAGGTGTCTTTGACGCAGTTATATTACCAGTCAGAGTTCCGGGTAAAGATTCTTATGCCTGGATTCTTATGAATAATGCAAAGTTGATCGACCAGGCAAATCCTGTTCCTCCGGTTATGCCCGTACAAGGCGCGAAAGCCTTAAAGGCATTGACCAGGAAAGGAAATGGTATTATAAATGTCGCTACAATAATGAGGTCTTGTGAAATCCGGGCTGCCATTGAATTATCAAAATTGAACCAGGTTAACCTGGAAAAAATAACTTTGGTCAGTTATGATTGCCCCGGAGCAGTTCCTATGAAAGGTTATAACAGAATTCCGGAAGAAATGGAAAAATCCTTTCAGAATGCTTTGGCGGGAAAAGATTTTGCAAACGATAAAATGAAAGAGGTTTGCGGGATATGTGTAGATTTTGCTAATTCCCCGGCTGACCTCCATTTTGGATTTGCAGGAATGGAAAATGATGGAATATTATTTTCAAATTCCGATAAAGGAACAGCTATTTTAGATACATTGAAAATGAAATGTTCTGAAGATGATTCTCAATGGAAAAATTCTGTTAATATTATAAAAGAGCAAAAATCCAAAAACCGGATAGAGGTATACAAATCTATTCAGCCTGAAGTTGAAGGTTTGGACAATTTGCAAACAACTTTTGCAAAATGTATTGGTTGCCATAATTGTCAGAGCGTTTGCCCAATTTGTTATTGCCGGCAATGTTATTTTGATTCATCCGCTTCAAAACAAACTGCGGATTATCTACAAGATAAAGCCAAAAATCGAGGTGGTATTGGCTTCCCAAGGGATAAAATAATGTTCCAGGTAGGAAGAATGGCACACATGAGTTTATCCTGTGTTTCATGCGGACAATGTATGGATGCATGCCCTGTTGATATTCCAGTTGCAAAAATATTTAGTTATGTTGCTGCAAAAACTCAGGATACTTTTGAATATCATGCAGGTACTACAGCCGATGGAGCGGTACCCCTGAAAGTATATAAACAGGATGAATTGAATAAAATTCATGAATTAATAAAAAATGCCGAACCTCAGGGGAGTCAACATGAATAAAGTTATAAAAATAGAAAATGGTACTAAACAGGGGGTGCTTAATTTCCTGGAGCATTTAATAACAACTGATAAAATTAGCGGAGTCTTAACATTAAGGAAAATTAATGAAAAAGGAATTTGTGATTATGGTTTTATTAGCGATGCAAAAGAATTAAAATTTGCCGATCCTTTTGCTCCCGTAATGCCGATCAATGCTGCACAAACCTTGTCATCACTGACACCAACTACAAAACCAATTGCTGCTATTATCAAGCCTTGTGAATTACGTGGATTTGTAGAAAGAGTGAAACGTGTACAGGGTTCTATGAAAAATGTTTTACTTATATCTTATACCTGTGGCGGAGTTTTACCATTAAATACATTTCAGGGTGATGGTAGTGAAAAAATTATTGCGGATTATTATAATGCAATTTCGAAAGGCGAAACTCCCGGATCTATAAGGCCAACTTGTAAAGCCTGTGAATATTTTGTGCCTATGATGGCTGATATTACAATTCCTTTACTTGGTAATAGTGAATCTGAATCTGAGTGCAGTCTTATTATGAATAGTGAATTTGCCATACAAATATCAAAGGAATTTCAATGTGAAATCATTACATCGGAACTTGATTCAAAAATAATTGACAAGGTTCTTGCTGTAAGAATTTCGGAAAAAGAAAAATTGTATAACAAAACAAAGGTAACAAAGGATGGATTAGACGAATTGGTTAATATTTTCGGGAAATGTGTCGGTTGCCATGGATGTAGCCGTGTTTGTCCTATTTGTTATTGTGTAATGTGTGATTTTGAATCACATAATTTTGATTATAATATAGAAATATTTGAGACAGAACTTGAGCAGAAAGGTGCATTACGGCTTCCTCCGGATACTGTATTCTTTCAAATTGGAAGGTTAGCTCATATGAGTTTTTCCTGTGTTGGCTGTGGGCAATGTGAAGATGTTTGCCCTGCAAATATTCCGGTTGCGACAATTTTCAAAAAAGTTGGAGAAGCAACAGCCGGGCTATTTGATTATATCCCCGGGAAAGATTTAGAGGAAGCAATTCCGGTGATGATTTTCAAAGAAGAAGAGTTTGAAGAAATTGGCAAATAAATATTTGGAGATAATATGGAAAAAGAATTTATACCAAGAATAACGAGTTTTGTTTGCAAATGGTGTACATATACTGGTGCAGATTTGGCCGGAACAAGCAGGCTACAATATCCAACATCAATTATTCTTCTGAAAGTGTTGTGTTCCAGTAGGATAGATCCGGTGTTTTTGATAAAATCCTATTTAAAAGGTGCTGATGGAGTTCTGATTGGTGGGTGTCATCCAGGTGATTGTCATTATGAAACTGGTAATTATCATACTCGTCGTAGATTTAAAATTCTGACTGAAATATTTTCTACCCTTGGATTACCAAAAGAAAGATTGCGTTTATCCTGGATATCAGCCTCAGAAGGACCGAAATTTGCACAGGTATCTAATGAATTTACAGATAAAATAGAAAATCTGGGGCCTAACAACGCCAGAGAAAATATGTTTTTATAGTATGAAAATTAGAGGAAAAATTTATGGGCAAGAAAAATAAATCTGTTTTAGTTGTTGGCGCTGGAATTGCCGGGATACAAGCTTCGCTGGACCTGGCTGAAATGGGATTGAATGTGCATTTGGTCGAGGAAAGCCCTACAATTGGTGGCAGAATGCCCCAGTTGGATAAAACCTTTCCAACTAATGATTGTTCCATGTGTATTTTATCACCGAAAATGAGTGAATGTGCCAGGCATCCAAACATAACGGTTCATACAATGGCAAATATCGATTCTATCGAAGGAGATCCTGGGAATTTCAACTGCAAAATAATTGAGAAAGCAAAGTTTGTAGATCCCGACAAATGTGTGGCTTGCGGACTCTGTGAAGAAAAATGCCCGGTTAAAATTGATGACGAATTTGACATGAAACTTCGTAAGCGCAAAGCAATTTCACGCTATTTTCTGCAAAGTATTCCTTCAGAATATACAATTGATCAAGAACATTGCCTGTACTTAACAAAAGGTGTATGTAAAATTTGTGAAAAAGTATGTGAAGCTAATGCGATAAAGTATGATGATGTTGATAAAGAAATTGAATTAAATGTCGGTGCTGTAATAATGGCGACAGGAATTGACGCTTTTAATCCGATTGGTTTTGGTCATTTTGGATATAAACGATTTAAAAATGTTGTAACCTCGTTGGAATACGAGCGCATGCTTTCTGCATCCGGTCCACTTGGCGGTCATGTTGTTAGAGCATCCGATAAAAAGGAACCTAAAAGTCTGGCATTCATCCAGTGTGTTGGTTCCAGGGATGATTCAATTGATAAGAATTATTGTTCATCCGCTTGTTGTATGTTTGCAATAAAGCAGTCAATTATTTCGAAAGAACATATAAAAGATATGGATATATCTATATTTAATATGGATATCAGGGCTTTTGGAAAAGATTTTGATAAATACTATGAAAAATCTAAAAGTACTTATGATGTTCAATATATTCGTTCAAAAGTGTCTGATATTTCAGAACTTTCAAATGGCAATCTCAGGTTAAAATATGTTCTCGAAAATGGAGAAATTAGATTTAAAGAATTTGAAATGGTTGTGTTGTCCATTGGTTTGGAGGCTCGAAAAAACATGCAGGACTTTGCCGCTAAAATGGATATCAAACTGAATAAATATAATTTTTGCCGCTCCGATGGTTTTGCACCCTTACAAACTTCGCGAGAGGGGATTTATGTTTGTGGTGGTATGAATGGACCAAAAGATATTCCCGAGTCAGTTGTTGCTGCTTCCGGGGCTGTGGCAAATAGTGTGAAATTTTTAGAAGTCGAAAGACAGGACATTAAAGAAGAGGGAACGAATGAGAAGAATGTTATAGGCGATCGTCCTCGTATTGGCACATTTGTCTGTCATTGCGGAATAAATATTGCCGGAGTGGTTGATGTTAAAAATGTAGCAGAATATGCAGCCAATCTTCCAAATGTAGAACATTCTGAAGATGTAATGTACGCCTGTTCCCAGGATTTTCTTGACCTGATTAAAGACAGAATTAAAGAACACGATCTTAATCGGGTTGTTGTCGCTGCATGCACTCCGAGAACCCATGAACCTTTATTCCGGGAGACAATAGCAGAGGTTGGATTAAATCCTTATCTTTTTGAAATGGCAAATATCCGCGATCAATGTTCCTGGGCTCATATGAACGAACCGGAAAAAGCAACAGAAAAATCAAAGGATCTGGTTGAAATGGGTGTTGCAAAGGCCAGAGATTTATCTCCTTTAAAAAGATTACCTATTGATATTGGACCGGGGGCACTTGTAATTGGAGCCGGACTTTCCGGAATGACAGCTGCTTTGGCTGTTGCAGCTGCAGGTCAAAAAGTTTATATCGTAGAGCAGGAGAAAAAATCTGGCGGAAATCTTCGAAAAATATTTTTCCAACCCGATGGAAAAGATCCACAAAAATTATTACAGGATACTATAAAAAAGATAGAGGAACATGAAAATATTCATTTGTTTACCAACACAGTAATTGACAAAATCATTGGATATGTTGGTAACTTTAATACTTCTATCCAAAATTTGGAAACCAAAGAATGTACTAATATTTCTCATGGAGCAGTAATTGTCGCAACCGGAGCAAACGAGCATAAAACTAAAGAATATCAATATGGAAAGTCCACAAGGGTAGTTACCCAGGTTGAGTTTGAACAAATGCTTTTAAATAAAGATTTTCCTCACGGAAAATTTAAAAATGTGGTAATGATCCAATGTGTTGGCTCAAGAGAAGAAGGCAGAATGTATTGCAGTAGAGTCTGTTGTACAAAAGCAATAAAAAATGGCCTGGAGTTGAAAAAAATCAGGCAAAATGTAAATATTTTTATTTGTCATCGTGATATTAGAACTTATGGTTTCCGTGAACAATATTATACAGATCTTAGAGATAAAGGTTCTGTTTTTATTCGATATAGTCCGGAAAACAAACCCAAAGTTGAATTACTGGATTCTACTGATCCGGATAGTAAATTGAATGTCTCTGCTTTTGATCCAATTTTAGATAGGGAAATTATAATTGATGCTGATTTGGTAGTATTATCAACAGCAATTGACGCTCTTGAAGAAAATGACATACTTGCAAAAATGTTGAAAGTTCCACTTAATGCTGATGGTATGTTTCTGGAAGCTCATGTGAAATTGCGTCCTGTAGATTTTGCCACCGAGGGTGTTTTTGTTTGTGGACTTGCTCATGGACCTAAAGATATAGATGAAAGTATTGCACAGTCAAAAGCAGCAGCCAGCCGGGCTTTGACATTTCTTAGTAAAAAGGCCATTCTGGCGGAAGGTACTATTACAGAAGTTGATATTAGTAAATGTTCCGGATGTGCCTATTGCGTGGATGTTTGCGCTTATTCGGCTTTGGAAATCGACCCTGAAAAAGAGGTTGTAGTTGTAAACGACGCTCTTTGTAAAGGATGTGGTGCTTGCGTGGCATCATGCCGTTGCGGAGCATTGGATCTAAGAGGATTTAGTAACAGGCAGTTGCATTCTGTTTTTGATGCTCTGGAATTAACATAACAGGAGAAATTAAATATGAGTGATTGGCAACCGAAAATATTAGCAATTTTATGCAATTGGTGTTCTTATGCCGGAGCTGATTTAGCCGGAGTATCCAGGCTTCAGTATCCTCCCAATATAAGGGTTGTACGAATTCCATGCTCGGGCAGAGTTGATCCGTTATTTATAATGAAAGCATTTCAAACCGGTTATGATGGCGTTTTAGTTTCCGGTTGTCATCCCGGTGATTGCCATTATTTATCAGGGAATTATTTTGCACGGAGAAAATTTGCAGTAATAAAACCATTAATGGAGTTTATTGGATTGGAACCTGACAGATTGCAATTTTCCTGGGTTTCTGCAGGAGAGGGTGAGCGGTTTTCCGAAGTTGTTACTAAAGTAACAAAGGACATACAAAAGATAGGCCCTATAACAAAAATGGTTAAGGGAGTTTGAGAATGGTGAAAGAATTACAGGAAAAAGTCAAACAATTATTCAAAGATAAAAAAGTTGATATGGTAATTGGATGGAGAAAGGGTTCTTTGCCACTATCTTCATCTCCCTTGTTTATTAACAAAATAGAAGATGTTGATAACCTGATATTTGATGAAACATGTCAGAATAATTTAGCTGTATATATAACAAAAGATAAACGAAGACTTGTCAAAGATGGAAAAAAAATTGGAGTAATTGTCAAAGGTTGTGATGCACGCTCACTGGTTCTTTATTGTGTTGAAAAACAGATTAAAAGAGAAAATTTGGTAATTATCGGAGTGCCTTGCAAAGGTGTATTTGATAAAAGAAAAGTGATGGAACAAGTTGATAATAAAGAAGTCTTGGGATTTTCAGTTAATGGAAAAGAAGTCACAATAAAAGGGCAAGAATTTGAAAAAACTCTGGATAAATTTGAAATTGCCAGTGATTCATGCCAGTCGTGTGTTTATCCTGATGCTCCTGTTTTTGATGAATTTATTACCGAACCACGCAAAGAAAAACCAGATATCGATGAATTTGCCAAAGTGGACAAATTTGAGGAATTATCTTTAGATGACAGGTGGAAGAAGATTACAGATGAATATTCAAAATGTGTTCGTTGCTATGCCTGTCGCAATGTTTGTCCGTCTTGCTATTGTAATGTTTGTTTTGTTGATCAGAATGATCCGCAATGGATTGGGAAAAGCCCGGAAATTACAGATACTATTATTTTTCATTTAATAAGAAATCTACATGTAGCAGGGCGTTGTGTTGAATGTGGCGCTTGTGCAAGAGCTTGTCCGGAAGGAATTGATCTACTGTTGTTGAATAAAAAAATTACCAAAGAAATCAAGGAAAGATTTGGTTATACGGCAGGAATAAATATTGACGAGAAACCTGCAATGCAGTCATATTGTGAAAACGAAAAACAAGATTTCATAATGGGGTAACAATGATAAAAATTGAAAAAAATAAATTTGATGAATTCCTGGAAATACTGAAAAAAGAATATAATGTATTTGCTCCCAAAAAAGAAGGTGCTCAGACATCATTTAAAGAAATCAAGTTTGCTAAAGATATTGAATTCAATAATATTAATACAAAAATTCCAAAGGAAATTTTCTTTCCTCAGGCAGAAGAACTTTTCATGTATAAAGACAGTAAAATTGAAAATATAGAAAAGAAAAAAGCAATTGCTGTTTGGGGAGTTCGCCCCTGTAGCGCAAAAAGTTTTATTTTAATTGATAAAATATTTGGCAGGGCAAAACAGAAACCAGGAGATAAAAATTTTGAAGATCCTCTATGGAAAACAAAATATGATGATTCTCTGGTTTTTACTATTGGATGTAATACTCCGGCTTCTACCTGTTTTTGTAATTGGGTTGATTGTGGACCATTTGACTCAACCGGTTCAGATGTAATGGTTTATGATGATGGTAATGGGTTTTTGTTGGAAGGTATATCGAAAAAGGGAATAAAATTTTTATCTGATATTAAAGATTTTGAAGAATCAAATGATAAAGACAGGCAAAATATTGAGGTTTTGAAAAATATCGCAGAAACAATGTTATCCAAACCAATTGACAAAGACTTGTTAAAAGTAAAAATTGATAAAAGTTGGAATCATTCAATCTGGGATGAAATGAGCGCAAAATGTATCAATTGCGGAGCTTGTACTTATAATTGTCCCACTTGCCATTGTTTTGATATTCAAGATGAGGGAAAAAGTAATAAGGGAAAACGAATTCGCCTGTGGGATTCCTGTATGTTTCCTGATTTTACAAATGAAGCCTCGGGACATAATCCCAGAGACTTATCAAAGGATAGATTTCGTCAGAGATTTATGCATAAATTCAAATATTTTCCTGAAAATAACGGAGATTATCTCTGCACCGGATGCGGAAAATGTATCCAGGTTTGTCCGGTAAATGTTGATGTGAGAGATGTGCTGAACAAAATAATAGAATTTTGACCACGAATGGACATGAATGAATACTAATTTTAACAACTATTCGAGATTAAAAAAAAATTGGAAGGAAATAAATGGATAATACATATATACCGGTTCAAATGAAAGTGGAGAATATTTTAATCGAAGATCCTGCTAAAACTCTAAGAACTTTTGATTTATCTTTTATTAATTCTGAGGATAAAGAGAGATTTAAATATATGCCAGGCCAGTTTTGTGAATTCTCAATACTCGGAAGAGGGGAATCGCCTTTTGGTATTGCTTCCTCTCCGACGGAACAGGATTTTCTTCGATTTACTGTAAATAGAACCGGATTGGTAACCAATGAAATTCATTATCTACAAAAAGGTGATGAAGTTGGAATCCGTGGACCACTAGGCAATTGGTATCCTGTTGAAAAGTTCAAAGGTGAAAATGTAGTAATAGTTGGTGGAGGATTTGCATTTACAACACTACGTTCATTATTGATTTATCTTCTTGAACATCGAAAGGATTATGGTGAAATAACAGTTATTTATGGCGCCCGAAACCCAGATCTTTTTATTTACAAAGATGAAATTGCGGAATGGGAAAAACGCGATGACCTGAATCTGCATCTCACAATTGACAAAGAAGTAGATGGCTGGAATAAAATGGTTGGGTTTGTACCAACAGTAGTAAAAGAATTGGCTCCCAAAGCAGAGAAAACCTGGTGTGTAGTATGCGGACCTCCAATTATGATAAAATATACTCTGCCGGTACTGGTAGAATTGAAATTTCCAAATGACAGGATTTATACTTCATTGGAAAGAAAAATGAAATGTGGTATTGGAAAATGTGGTCGATGTAATATTGGCTCAAAATATGTTTGCATTGATGGACCGGTATTTTCACTGGAACAATTAAATACAATTTCTGAAGCATTTTAAAAAGGAGAAAAAATAAATGGATAAAATTATTTTAAATAAAATGGATCCGAAATTTAAAGATGATATAGTTTCTCAACCCGGAGCAGAATTTTTTACCCGTTGCTTTACCTGTGGTACTTGTACCGCTGCTTGTCCGGTTGCTGAAGTTCATGATGAGTATGATCCGAGAAAAATCATAAGAATGGCAATACTTGGAATGCGAAAAGAGGTTCTGTCATCTGATGTTTTGTGGATGTGTTCACGATGTTACACTTGCTATGCATTATGTCCTCAAAATGTAAAATTCACTGATGTGATTAGTATCCTGCGAGATATGGCAATTAAAGAAGGCTATATCCCAAAAGAGCGTCTTGATCAGGCAAGAGAATTAGATAAAAAATTGCAATCAATTCGCTGTAAAATTATTGACAACAAGCTACATCCAAATCAGGAAAATCAAGAGAATGTAAAGAAATCTATCGAAGATGAATTAAACGAAAAATGGTAATTAGTTATAGATAAAAATAATCCAATAATTTGTTGGAGTGAGGTAATATTATGATTCCGGAAAAGAAAATAAATTTTGATAATTTAAAAATTGAAGTAATAGAAAAAGGAATCTGTGGACGATGCGGAGGTTGTGTATCATTCTGTTCGGCGAATAGTATAGATGCTCTCGAAATGGGGCCAGATAGTCTGCCAAGATATAGTGACAAAGAAAAATGTCTGGATTGTGGATTGTGTTATCTTGTCTGTCCGCAAATCAAAATTTTAAATGAAGAAGTAAAAGAAAAATTTGGTTGGGAAGAACCTATTGGTCATTATTTGGATATATTTTCTTTACGAGCAACTGATAAGGGGGTTTTAGATAACGCAACAGATGGTGGAGTTGTTACATCTTTACTTCTTAATATGCTTGAAAATAAGGAAATAGATGGAGCGGTAGTTTCTCAAAAAACAGGACTGTTTTCCAGAAAACCTATTGTTGCGACAACCAGTGAAGAAATAATCTCAGCAGCAGGTTCACATTTTGATGAATCCTTATATCTTGAAGAAGTTGGTGAAAATTATTCATCCTATATTTCAGTAATAAAAACTCTTAATGAATCCCAAACGAAAACATTTTCTAAATTAGCTGTGGTTGGAACTCCCTGCCAGATCAATACTATCAGAAAAATGCAGGTACTTGGAATTGTGCCGGCGGACATTGTCTTTTTTACAATTGGATTGTTCGGTATGCAATGTTTTTCTTTGAACGAACTGATACAAAAAGAGTTTGCAAAAAAACACCATATCAAAATGGAAGATATTTCTAAAGTAAATATTAAAGAAGATTTTATGTTGCATATGAAATCAGGGATTATAATTCATATTCCCCTGGATGAAATAGAGACAATAGCCAGACCGGCATGTTTGGCATGTGACTCTTTTGCAAATGAATTTGCAGATATTTCGGTTGGCGGATTGGGCTCTCCCGATGGATATACTACCGTTGTAATACGCTCAATTGCAGGTAAAAAAATGGTTGCCGATGCCCTATATCATAGTGTTATAGAACATAGTCATGAGGATAATATAAAAAAATATGATCTTCATAAACAAATGATGCTTTCCTTGATTTCTGATTTTTCAGTTATGAAGAAAAAACGTGGAGAAGCATACATGAATGAACTTGGGATTTAATTTTATTAGATTATTAAAATATAAAAAAACACAGGAAAATATTAAATGAATAATATAGAAAAAAATCAAAAGTCAGGATCAGTATTAGTAATCGGTGCCGGTATTGCCGGAATTCAGGCTTCATTAGATTTAGCTGATTCAGGTTATAAAGTTCATTTACTGGAAAAAACACCAGCCATCGGTGGAACAATGGCACAACTTGATAAAACTTTTCCTACCAATGATTGTGCAATGTGTGTTATTTCTCCAAAATTGGTAGAATGTGGACGACATCTTAATATTAATTTGATGACAGAATCAGACCTGAAGGAAGTTACAGGTGAGCCCGGTAATTTTAAGGTGAAAATTTATAAGCATCCAAGGTTTGTTGATCTTGATAAATGTACCGGCTGTGGGGAATGTGAAAAAGTTTGTCCTGTGAGAGTTAGTTCGGAGTTTGATGAAGGACTTGTCGAAAGAAAAGCAATTTATAAACCCTATGCTCAGGCATCACCTAATGCATTTGTTATAGAAAAGAAAGAAACCGCTCCATGTCAGATAGCCTGTCCGTCTGGAATTCATGTTCAGGGTTATATTGCTTTAGTTGCAGAAGGTAAATACAAAGAAGCCTATGATCTGATTCGAAAAAACAATCCTTTTGTTTCAGTTTGTGGACGAGTCTGTTTTCATCCTTGTGAAACTGATTGTCGTAGAGGTGAATATGATGATCCTTTGGCAATTGCATCAATTAAACGCTATATTGCTGATTTTGTGCATTCCCATCATAAAGAACTGGATTTGAAAGAAGAAACTGTTCCTAAAGATAAAGAAAAAGTTGCTATAATCGGAGCCGGACCAGGTGGGTTAGCCTGTGGATTTTACCTGGCAAGAATGGGATATAAAGTTACGATTTTTGAAAAAAGTAACTATGCAGGAGGAATGATGCGATCCTGCATTCCACCATACAGACTTTCCCGAAAGGAACTTGATTGGGAAATTGAGCAAATTTTAAAAGAGGGAATTGAACTCAAAACTAATTATTCTATAAATTCCAATGATGATATTGAAGCATTACGAAAACAGGGATTTAAGGCGTTTTTTATTGCAGTCGGTGCTCAAAAAAGTCGCTCTATGCGAATTCCCGGTGAAGATTTGGATGGAGTTTATGGAGGAATTGATTTTCTCACCAAAGTTAATAATGGTGAAAAACTGGAATTAGGCAAAAAGGTTGCAGTGATTGGTGGAGGAAATACTGCTATTGATTGTGCACGAACTGCTCGCAGAATGGGATCAGAAGTAAGCCTGATTTATCGGCGAACAAGGCGGGAAATGCCGGCTGAAAATCACGAAATCATTGCTGCAAAAGATGAGGGTGTTAAATTAATCTTTTTGACAAACCCAGTTGAAAATATCGGAGAAAAAGATAAACTGAAGTCAATTAAATTTGATGTAATGGAATTAGGTGAACCGGACGAAAGTGGCAGAAGAAGACCAAAAACTACCGGTGAGCAATATACTGAAGATTTTGATAATATGTTGGTTGCAGTATCTCAAAGCCCTGATCTTACATTACTTGACGGATCAGATGTAGAAACCACAAGTTGGAATACAATTAAGACAAATCCGGTAACTTTTGAAACAAATGTTAAGGATATTTTTGCTGGTGGTGATGTGGTACTTGGGCCGGCCTCTATTGTTGAAGCAGTTGGACAAGCTAATGAGGCTGTAGTCTCTATTGATAGATATTTACGGGGAAAAGATATTGCTGAAGGTAGAACTGAAAAACCGGAATATCGCCCTGCAAAAGAACAGACTGAATTTGTCCCGGAAGAACTTAGAGTACCAATGCCAACGGTTGCAGCAGATATCCGGGTTAAGAATTTTGATGAATGTGAGAAAGGTTTTTCAGAAGAAGAAGTACAAAAGGAAGCATCTCGTTGCCTGGAATGTGGAATATGTTCCGGTTGCCTGGAATGTGAAGCAGTTTGCGAAGCTGACGCAATATTACATTCTATGCATGGAGAGATGGTGGAAATTGAAACCGGTGCAATTATTGTTGCTACCGGCGCTGATAAATTTGATCCCACTGCAATGCATCAATATGGATATGGTCGTTATAAAAATGTTTTAACAAGTATTCAATTTGAAAGAATTCTGGCGGCTTCCGGTCCCTATGAAGGACATTTACAGAGACCCACAGATGGAAAACTACCAAAAAAAATCGCCTGGATTCAATGTGTTGGTTCCAGAACAGAAGATCAGCATATGCCATACTGTTCTTCAGTATGCTGTCTCTATGCTATGAAGGAAGCAATAATTGCCAAAGAACATGAACCGGTAGTGGAGCCAACAATATTTTATATGGATATGAGAGCATTTGGAAAAGATTTTGATAAATATTATGATAGGGCAAAGCATTCTCATATTCGTTTTGTAAGATCCCGGGTTGGTAAAGTAAAAGAGATTGCCAAAACCGGAAATCTTGAAGTTTATTATGTTAAGGAAAACGGAGAACTTCAAATCGAAGAATTTGATATGGTTGTTTTATCAATTGGTCTGAAGTCTCCCAAAGGTATTAAAAACATGGCAGATGTACTTGGTATTCGTTTGAATCCTTATGATTTTATAGACCATATGGGTGCAATGCCAATAGAAACAACTCGTCCCGGCGTATTTGTTTGTGGACCTGCAGTTTCGCCAAAAGATATTCCAGAAACTGTAATGCAGGCTTCCGGTTCTGTTGCAGGTGCGGCTGAGATTTTGGCAAAAACCCGTGGTACAGAAATTACAATTAAGGAATATCCTGTTGAAAAAGATGTTTTCGGCCAAAAACCAAGAATTGGAGTTTTCGTTTGTCATTGTGGAATTAATATTGGAAGTATTGTTAACGTACCCAGTGTAGTCGAATATTGTAAAACTTTACCAAATGTGGTTTATGCGACCGATAATTTATTTACCTGTTCACAGGATACTCAAGTCAAAATAAAAGAAGTAATTGAAGAATATAAGTTGAATAGAGTTGTAGTATCTTCCTGTTCACCAAGTACTCACGAACCGCTTTTTCAGGAAACATTGAAGGAAACAGGACTGAACCCATATCTATTTGAAATGGCAAATATCAGGAATCATTGCAGTTGGGTTCATCGTGATGATCATGCCAAAGCTACTGTCAAAGCAAAAACTTTGACAAGAATTGCAATTGGGAAAGTTCGTTTGCTTGAGCCGCTTTATACTGTGGCTTTGGATGTTACTCAAAAAGGTCTGGTTATTGGTGGCGGTTTAGCTGGAATGACTGCTGCTCTTTCTGTCGCTGATCAGGGTTTTGAAGTAGCTCTGGTTGAGCAACATGAATATCTTGGTGGAAATCTTAAGCGTTTGAGAAAAACCTGTGATGGTAGGAGTTTGGATAAATATTTGAAAGATATGATTAATAAAATTGATAATCATCCAATGATAACTGTTCATAGAAATTCACAAATCAAAAATATTGATGGATATATTGGAAATTATAAAACTTCTATTCTGCATAAAACTTCCGGTGATATTAAAGAGCATAAATACGGGGTTGTTATTATTACAACCGGTGCGAACGAAACAAAGCCGAATTCCTATCTTTATGGTGAAAATAATGTAATGACCCAACTTGAACTTGATGAGACTCTTGAAAAAAATATTAAAGAGTATAAAAAAGTCAGAAATGTGGTCATGATTCAATGTGTCGGATCAAGAAACGAGGAACATCCTTACTGTTCAAGAGTATGTTGCACACAGTCTATAAAAAATGCAATTGCTCTAAAAGAATTAAATCCTAAAATGAATATTTATATTCTGTATCGGGATATTAGAACCTATGGTTTCAATGAGCAATATTATCAAAAAGCCCGTGAAATGGGTGTGACTTTTATCCGTTATGATGAGGATAAAAAACCTGAAGTAAAGACAGTTAATGTAGGAAAATTGTCGAAAATAGCAGTTAATGTTATAGATCATGTGCTTGGGTTGGATATGGAAATTGTAGCTGATAAACTGATATTGGCTTCAGCGATGGAACCACAAAAAGATGCCGGTATTTTATCTCAAATGTTGAAAATTCCATTAAATGAAGATAGATTTTTCATGGAAGCTCACGTAAAACTTCGTCCTGTAGATTTTTCTGCAGAAGGAATTTTTCTGGCTGGCCTGGCCCATTCACCAAAAATGATGGCTGAAACTATTTCTCAGGCCAAGGCTGCAGCTGAAAGGGCCTGTGCAATAATCAGTTCTGATGAATATATTTCCGAAGCCAATATTTCCTATGCAGATCCTGATATGTGTGCCGGATGTGGAATGTGTGTACCGGTCTGTCCTTATGATGCTCCGGCGTTGGTTTTTAAAAATGGCAGAGAAATTTGTGAAGTTAATACTGCATTATGTAAAGGATGTGGTAGTTGTGCATCTGTATGTCCGTCTGGAGCAATGCAGCAACTGGGATTTAAAGAGGAACAAACTCTGGAAATGGTCAACCAGGCATTGGCGACATTTCTATAATTCCTGACTGAAAGCAAAGATTGTGGATAATCTTGTCAATAATGGTCATTGATATAAATTTTTACTATTATTTTTATATGAAAATAGATGGAATCTCAAAAAGGTTCGAAACTGTCTTTCCGTCAAAAGCCGGACATAGTCTGAGGCAGCGTAGCAACGAAGAATCTCGTCGATAATTGTAGAAGATTCTTTCAGTCAAAAACCTGATTGTAAACATTCGTGCCTCATTCAGAATGACAGCAAATTTACTTTTTACGGAATGGTCAAAATTGATTTTATAAAATTTCTATTTTTGGTTTAAAGCAGATATTTTTTATGACTATTGTTTTTCTCCTTCTGAGAAATTATTTATTTCAAAAATCATTGATTGTTAATCGTTCATAATACATTGATCTACTTTGTTCGAAATGGTGATGCCGGTAATCCGGCTTCATTGTACAGATTACATTCCGGATTACTCGCCCAGGCATAGCGGACTGCTACAGGTTTTGGAACTGCCGGACTGCTCACAAGAACAGAATTACCATCAATTTTAGCATCAGCCCAAACAAATTTTCCATCTTTGCCGGAAATCGCAAAACCTTTCAACTCAGAATTACCTTTGGTTTTCAAGCCTTCAGCATGAGTAAAATTTATTTGAATTAAATTTCCTCTGATTTCCATAGATTCGAATAGGGGACCTGAACATTCGATATTCTCATTGTATATATTTTTCCGTGCCCAAAGCGCAAGTCTTTTCCCTACATCCTGTTTGTTCCCGGGATGAATATCTATAGCATTACCAATGTCAATTGTTACCGCCATTCCGGTATTTGGAAGTTCGAGGGCCATAGTTTGGGCTTCCCGTAATTCTGCCCAATCATCTTCACCGGGTTCTGTCTTACGTTCCATAAAATTAGCCAATTGTACAAAATAAAATGGAAAATCTCCCTGTCCCCATACTTCCCGCCAATTCCGGATCATTGTCTTGAATAGAGAACGGTATTGAAATCCGCGATCGGCATTACTCTCACCCTGATACCAGATAGCGCCCCGAATTCCATAAGGAATTAAAGGATGGATCATCCCATTGTACAGTACCATAACCTGGTTCGGGTAATCAGGATGCATGGGCTCCTGGGGAATATCCTTTAGATCAAGTCCGATTCTGTAGCGCCAATCACCGTTAAGGGCAATTGTTTCATTGCTTGATGATACAAAGGAATAATCACCCGGGTCACCCCAGATTCCTCCACCGCCCTGGTTATCACGTACACGTACTGCTATCACATTTTCTCCTGCTTTTACTAATTCCGCAGGTATTTTATATTTTCGTGGTGTATTATATGAAATACCGGTACCAACTTTTATGCCATTAAACCATGTAATATCAATATCATCACATGGGCCGATATTCAACATAGCATCTTTACCAGCCATTGATTCGGGTAATGTAATTGTTTTACGAAACCAAACAATTCCATCCAAACCCTGTAATCCTGCATTTTCCCAGAGTGTTGGTAATTTCATAGTTTTCCATTCTGAATCATCGACATCTATTTTTGACCAGATAGTATCACTATCATTTATTCCGGCATCTTTTTCCCGGAGAATTTTTTCCCACTTTTCAAATTCTAATTTATAATTTTTTAGTATCACATCCCGGCTTTGCGGCCCTTTTTCCATAGTTTCAACTTGTTTTCTGAATTCCTCCATTTTCTTTAGAGCAGGTCCACTTGTCCAGGCTTCAGCAACAGTTCCACCCCAGGAAGAATGAATCAGGCCGATTGGGATGTTTGTTTTTTCATGAATATTGCGACCAAAGAAATATGCAGTTGCGGAAAATTCCGAAATTGTTTTTGGTGAGCAAACAACCCAGCCGTCACTTATTATTTTATTCAAAGGTGTGGTAGAAATATTATGTCCGACTGTCATCAAACGAATGTTTGGATAATTTGCAGATTTGATTTCTTCATCACAATTATGTATTTGAGCCCAGTCTCCTTTCAGTGGCATTTCCATATTTGATTGGCCTGATGCAATCCAAACCTCGCCGATCATAACATTATTAAATTGGATTGTTTCTTTACCTGAAATTACGAGAGTATGGGGGCCACCGGCTTCCATTTTATCCAGTTTTACCTGCCAGTTTCCAAGATTGTCGCTCATTACTCGCTTTTCCTGGTTTTTAATCTTTATAATTATTTCCGAGTTAGGTGAAGCGGTTCCCCAAACAGGATTTTCCATATTTCTCTGTAAAACCATATTATTACTGAACACTGGAAGTAATTTAATGTTGGAAGCTTCCCTGATTACTTTTACTTTTAGGTGTACACAACTAAATAACATAATACTAATTAATAGAATTAATAGTAAACTTTTATTTAACATTTTTCCTCCCTTTGTTTCCTGATTTCATATTTGAATTTTTTCTTGTCATTCACTTTCATCTTCCAAACTAGAAAAATTAGATCAGGAGTTTGTTCTACTGGTAGACTATTTTCCCATTTACAATTGTATATAGTACTTTTGTATTCAATATTTCTTTTGCTTCAATTTTTAGTAAATTTTTATTAAGTATAATAATATCAGCCAGGTATCCTTCTTTGATTTTGCCTTTTCTGCCTTCCATAAATTCCGCAAAAGCAGCATGTTCAGTGTAGCATTTAATAGCCTGTGTTATAGATATTTTTTGATCAGGAATCCAGCCTCCATCGGGCTGTCCTGCTATGTCTTTTCGGGTGACAGCGGCATAAAGACCAAGAAATGGATCCAGAGGTGCGACAGGCCAGTCAGTTCCAAAAGCAACCCAGGCTTTATTATTTAACAAATCTTTCCAGGCATAGCTGGTTTTACAGCGTTTCATTCCAATCCTTTTTTCTGCAAATAATTTGTCCATTATACAATGAGTTGGCTGCATAGAAGGAATTACACTGTAAGAATGAAATTTTGCAATATCCTCATGAGCCAGTAGTTGAGCGTGTTCACTTCTATGCCTTGCATCTCTTTTACCATTTATTTCACTGGCATTTTTGTAAGCCTCTAAAATCCATCGGTTGCCTTTTGTGCCAATGGCATGAACCCCAATCTGGAATCCTTTTTTATCTGCTGTGAGGATTTTATTTTCCAATTCTTCATATGACATTTGCGCCAGTCCTGAAGTGGAATTATCATCAGAATAAGGCTCAAGCATTAAAGCAGTACGCGAACCAAGTGTACCATCGATAAATCCTTTCAAATACCCAAATCTTATCCAATTATTAGATGGTGGATATTTCTGTTTGAGAACAAGATATTGATTTAATGTTTTCTCATCATCGGAGAGTTGCATATTAAAAGTAACCCGCAGAGTTAATTGCCCTTCATCCATTAAGTTTTGGATTAATTCATGATCGTCATTTAAATGTTGAATGGAGGTAATCCCAAACTGTCTGGCTTTTTCCAGCGCCAATAACCAGGCTTTCTTTTTCCTGTTATAACTATTATCACCGCTTAGATATTCACTATTTATTAGTTCACATGCACTTTCTTGTAAAATACCTGTTGGCTCACCGGTTTTTTTATTTTTGATTATTGAACCTCCAAAAGGTGGTTTTGTGTTTTTATTTATTCCCGATTTTTCTAAGACATAACTATTGACCCAGATTGTATGTCCGTCAATTCTGCTTAATACTACCGGATTATTAGGTGCAACCTGATCCAGGATTTCTTTTTCAGGCATTTTTTTATTAGGAAAATTTTCATGATCCCAGCCTCTGCCTTTTATTAATTCTCCGTCAGTCAATTTTGTAACATTTTGTTTTACAATTCTGGCTATTTCTTTTGGTGTTTTTACATCTCTAAGTTGTAATTCCATTAATCCCAATCCACCGGAAGTAAAATGCAGATGAGCATCATTAAAACCAGGCATTACAAAATTCCCTTCAGCATCAATCACTTTAGTATTTTTAGAAATATATTGAGATATTTTTTTATCTGATGTTATTTTTAAGATTTTGCCATTTTTTATTGCCAGAGATTGTTTCTCAGTAGAAGGTTCTGTGGAAAATAAAACAGCGTTTCTTATAACCAGATCTGCAGTATTTATTTGTTTTATACAAGTAAATAGTATTAATGATATTATAATTGCTAATAATATATTTTTCTTCATTCCGCAACTCCTTATTTTATATTGAAAAATTATCATTTAGGATAGCTAAATACAAGAAGTATAATTTTCAGGGCAGGTAAAAAAAATGTAACCAATATTTTTTATTCCTATCAAAGAGTTAATTATTACAAATTAAAAAAGGAGAACAAAAAATGAAAAAGTATTTAATTGGTGGCGGAATTGGTGCCGTAATTGGGATGTTATTTCTTGGAATTATAATGTATAATATGGCGCCTGATTTGATGTTAATTGAAGATGTAAGTAAGTATGACGATTTTGATAAAACAGTTGATGCTTTTGTACAATCTGTAGAAGATCACAATTGGAAGATATCGGCTACTCATGATTTACAGAAATCAATGGCAAAACATGGCAAATCTGCTGTAAAAGCTGTGAAGGTTTTTGAATTATGTCATCCTGATCACGCACATAAAATCCTGGTTAAAGATGAAGAGCGAATTGTATCATCATTAATGCCTTGCAGAATTGCAATTTATGAAAGAAGTGACGGGAAAGTATATATTTCAAGAATGAACTCAGGACTTATGGCCAGTATGATGGATGGAATTATTCCTGAAGTTATGGAAGATGCCTCTTCAGAAAATGAAGAAATATTGGAACCAGTTCTTGCAGTAAAATAATTTTACTCTGTATATATTAAAGAAGCCTTATTGAAATTTCAATAGGGCTTTTTTTATTCAATTCAATTTTGTTTAATAATTTCTTGGATTTAGGTTAGATAAATATCATATTTTACTGTTTAATTAATGAAGTTAATTCATAGTAAATATTCTTTAAGTTAACAGACTTTATTTTTTAAATGAAATATTGATTTTAAACTATTTCTGATTGGAGATAAAATGGCAAAAAATTTAATTAAGGATTTCCAAAGTGGTGAAATAATAACCGGGTATTTTGGAGTATATTCCAAATCTATCCGCTCAACAAAAAATGATAAATTATATCTCGATTTGATTTTGGTAGATAAAACCGGAAAAATTAACGCCAAAATGTGGGATAACACATCAGAAGTACAAGACAAGTTTTTTGCCGGTGATGCGGTTGCAATAAAAGGAACTGTACATCAATACCAGGATAAATTACAAATGAAAGTTAATTTTATCCGCTTAGTTGATGAAGAAGAGGACAAAAAGTATGGTTTTGACTGGGAAGATCTAATTTTGTGTACTCAGAAGGATGTCGAAAAAATGTGGTCAGAGATTACAGAGACAATAGAATCCTTAAATAATAAGTACATAAAAGAAGTTGTCTCCAATATTTATTCTGAAAATGCCGAAAAATTAAAAACCTATCCGGCTGCGCAAATATTACACCATGCATATCGTGGCGGATTACTTGAACATACTCATGCCATGACATTGGTAGCCAGGTCTATTTGCCAGGTCTATCCTGATATTGATCAGGACCTTGTAATTGCCGGAGTACTATTGCATGATATTGGTAAACTTAAGGAATTATCTCCCGGAGTTGCTATCAAATATTCAGATGAAGGGAATTTTATCGGTCATCTTGTACTTGGCAGAGACATTTTACGTGATCAAATAAATAAGATTGAGGATTTTCCTCTTGAATTACGCTACAAACTGGAGCATATTATTTTAGCACATCAGGGCAAATATGAATGGGCATCACCTCGGGAACCCGGTTTTATTGAAGCCCAGGTTGTGTTTCATATCGATGAATTAGATACACGAATTAAGCAAATGGGCAAGGCCATTTCATCTGATAGCAGTGAAAATTTTTGGACTACCAAAAGGAATTATTTTAACAGACCTCTGTATAAAGGCAATATTAGTGAACAATAAAAATCGCAGAATTGCCTATACCGGATTTTTCATTGCCCTTGTAATCGGAGTTGGATTTGCTTTGATACTTGTACCAAATGTTGAACTTGTGACAGCAATTATATTTTTATCAGGTGTTTTAATGGGTGTTAAAACAGGATTAATTGTTGGATTGATCGGGGAATTCCTCTTTTCTGTGATGAATCCACTTGGTTCCGGAATTTTATTTCCTCCAATGTTAATAGCCCAGATGATCGCTATGAGTATAATTGGTGTTACAGGAGGATTATTACAGAAGATATTATTAAAGGATAAAATCGGCCGTAAAGAAGTTTTTCTAATAGGTGGAGTAGGATTTCTATTGACCTTAATATATGATATTCTTGTATCTATGGCATTTCCAATCACATCGGGTTTTACAATTAATGAAACAATTGGTGCTGTTTTAGCCGGGCTTGGTTTCAGTATTGTTCACATTGTTGTTAACACGATAATCTTTTTTTTGTTAATTCCTGTAATTTCCAGAAAAATTTATAATGCGATTCCATATTTTAGAGAAAATAGTAACTTAGAATGAAAAATTTTAATACAAGAATGATAATAAAAAAATACTATTATATCATACAAATAATTTTACTCTTTATTATTTGTCCGTTTTCCCATTTTCTAAATGCAGAAGATAATACTCGTAATATATATCAGTACAATTTCCGGGATATTGTGTTCTCCCAAAGTAATTTCTTAATGTATCTCAATGATGATTGGGGAATTAAAGGTAGTATTTCGGCTTATGGTTTGCCAACTTATGCCACAAATTTTTATTATAATAATATACAGGGAAATGACCCGTTATATGGGAGTTTACCTTTTACTTGGATAAATCCAAGATATACCAATGTAGAAATGAATTCAGGATTGTTATCATGCTCCTTGAAACCGGTTTGGAATTTAAATGATTCCACTTATTCCAGGTTTGATTATTACAAAGGGGATTATTCATTTGGAGTCTTTGGATTATTACTTGGTGGAAAATTTGGAGAAAATTCATATTGGAGATTTCATGGAGAAAATTTCAAGTATGATGGTTTAACAGGTAATTATGGTCCTGAGTTTTTGATTGTTGGAGAAAATATCAGTCAAATATATAGCATGGATATTAAATCGATATTTAGTAACTGGAATTTCAATACAGGAATTTCATTTAATAAGTATTTTACATCAGTGATTAATCCTGATGATTATGGTATTATTGATAATTTTCATTATTTATCATGGACGCATAATGGTAGGAATAATGAGCACAAAATTGCATCATACCTTACGCTGAATTCAATTGGAAAGGAAGATTCCCTGAGTGCCGGGTTGCAGATTTCTAATTACATTTATGAAAATAATGAAAATCAGGGATCCAGTAATTTTAAAGGTGAAGGTTCTGAATATTCAGGGTTTTTTAAGAAATATTTTTCTTTCGGAGAGAGGCAATATTCCTTTTCACTTTCTTCCTTGAAAAATACTATGTTTTTTCGGAATGAAAATAATGCCAGTAGTACACTATTAACCGGTTTGATTGGACTTGATTGGGAAAAATCCAAAACCAGAATCAAATTCGATTTTGGCTTTTCAAATCTCAATTTTAACTGGAATGTTGATGTAAATAAGAAGTTCTCGGAAAAAACCGATTTAAGTTTTTTTGCTAAACAAGGGTATTTTTTATATCCATTAATTTTTAATGCGCCATTTGTCGATAATAATTTAATAAGTGATTCTAAAGGCGCCTCGTATTTTTTATCTTCTGTAAATTTAAATTATACTAATACCTGGTTTGCTAACGGATTGAACCTGGTTTTTTCAAATTCTGATTTCCTTGAACCGGAGAAAATCTCAATTACTGATACAATAGTATATTTTTCCGAAAAAAAACTTAGAAACGTATATATATCAGAACGATTTAAAGTGAAATTTCCAATTAATCTGGAATTAAACGGAAATCTGATTGTAGCGCCTTTTATAAATTCAGGTAGTGACCTGCAATTGCAATCATGGATGCAAATAATTCAACGAATGAATTTATTTCAGGATAATCTGCATCTCTATTTGGTCGGAGAACTAAATTATTATCATGGTGGCGATTTTCTTGTCTGGATGGAGGAAATAAGAAATTTCGGGCATATAGATATACAATATTTCACAAACAGCAGAATGAATCTTAATTTTCGATTTGGTGCGCGGGTTAGTGATTTTCATATTTTTTATGTTATTAATAATTGTGAAGGTCGAATTTTTTCTACAATGCCTGGAATGATTACCAGAAACCGATTAAAAATTTTTGGTGTTGAATGGAGTTTTTGGGATTAATGGTTTGTGTAGTTGA
>JAOZSR010000104.1 GCA_029939575.1 Fidelibacterota bacterium | reverse complement strand
TTATATTATAATATATGGCTATTATATTAAAATAGAAATATATTTTAAATAGATATCTTTTTCTTTATGTTCTAAAAATAAAATGAAAACACAATGGATTATCCAATAATTCATTGCTTTAAAATTTTAGCATTAGTTTTACAAAAATAAAACATCAATGTTATTACTGGCATAGTAGAAGAAGTTTATAAATTAAATAGGAAAATTCTTCTTTTTCTTTAAATCTAATAAAAGTATATTTGACCTGTGAAAATGAAAAAAACCATAATATTTGTGCTAATTTTATCAATGACCATAATTATTTGTCATGATCTTTTACACAATCATTCACATCAATCAAACCATTGCAATATACCTACACACAACCGTGACTTTCACGAATATTTAGATAAACAAGGTCCTCAGGAACATGTCCATGATTGCGATGGAAATCATCAACAATGCAATATTTGTCAAAATAATTATATTCCTTTATATGAAATTACTCAACAATTCCAACTGGAATATTTTCCGCTGATCATCCCTAATGTTTCAATAGATCAAAACATTAAACAAAAATATGTAATCACATTAATTTCAGATCGATACCTTTTCAAAAAATCACTTCTATATCAAAGTCCATCCACTTTCCGAGGTCCCCCCTCTTTAGTATAAATATAATTTCAATAATATTATGTTAATATCTTGTTCATTCAAGGTAATTATTTATTATTTAACAACCTAAATTAGAGAAAAATTATGCGAAAATTCACTTTAATAACAATATTGTTATATTCATTATTTGTTATTTCCTGTAATAGTAAAAATACTGAACATTCACACGATGATCATAATCACAGTCATAGTCATACAAATGATGTTGAAAAACATAGCCCTATCTCCGGTGAACATGGAGGACATGTTCATGAAACTGAAGAACATGACCACGAACATGAGGATATTCATAAATCCGATGAACATACTTGCATCGATAAAGTACATGTTCATGAAATCGAAGAACATAACCACGAACATGAGGAAAATGATCATAGTACAGAATCTCATAACAAAAATATCAAAACAAAAATTGTGCTTCCTGAAAAGTTCACAACAACGATAAATACAACTGGAACTATTAAAGTCTTACCTACAAGTGAAATCATTATTACAGCCAAGACAAGCGGAATTATCAAATTCCAGCATAACAACCTGGTTTTGGGTTCACTTATAAAAAAAGACTTAATCTTATTTACTATTTCAGGTGAAAAAATGGCAAATGACAACATCAACCTGCAATTTATAAAGGCAAAAAATAAGTATCTGCAAAGCAAAGAAAATTTTTCACGTGCAAAAACCTTAATATCGGAAAATATTATTTCACAAAAAGAATTCCTTAATAGAAAATTAACCTATGAGTCTGATAGTACCAGTTACTTCATTTTGAATGAAAATTTTAGTTCCAGGGCTTTACAGATAAAATCGCCGGGTAATGGAAAATTATTTCAACTTTTTGTTAAAAACGGTGAATATGTTAATTCAGGACAGCAACTTGCAATTATCAGCAAAAGCTGTCATAATTTTCTTCAGGTAGATTTACCTAAAAAATATTTCACGAAAATTTCAAAAATTAATTCCGGCAGATTCAGGATGGAATACAATGATAGACTTTATAGTTTCGATCATGATGCAAAAATTTCTACAGGAAATAGAATTATTAAGGGTAATCCGTTTATTCCCATTAATTTTTCATTAGCCCATAATCATGATCTGATTCCCGGAAGTTTTGCAGAAGTCTGGCTTGATATTGAAAAATCAGATAATTCAATTATAGTTCCCAAATCAGCAATTATCGAACAACAGGGATTATATTTTGTATTTGTAAAACATGGTGAAGATGATTATGAAAAAACCCAGGTAACTATTGATGAAATTAACGCTGAAAACGTGAAAATTGGCTCGGGAATTCATTTCAATAATGAAGTTGTTATTCAAGGAGTTATGGAATTAAAACTTTCAAATCCTAACACATCCGGTATTGACAGTCATTACGGTCATAATCATTAAAAGGAGAATTTAAATGTTAAATAAAATTATAAAATTCTCTATTGAAAACAGATTAACTGTGATGATCCTGGCTTTGATTATTATGGGAATTGGAATATATGTTACCTTTACAATGGATGTTGATGTATTTCCGGATTTAACAGCTCCAACTGTAACTGTAATGACAGAAGCTCACGGAATGGCTGCCGAAGATGTGGAAAGACTAATCACATTTCCCATAGAAACAACAGTCAATGGCGCTTCAAATGTACGCCGTGTCCGGTCAGCAACTTACGCCGGAATATCAATTGTCTGGATTGATTTTGAATGGGGAATGGATATTTACAAAGCCAGACAAATTGTAAGTGAAAAACTTACTTCCGTAATCGGGAATTTGCCGCTGGGAACTGATAAACCATATATGACACCACAATCATCGATTATGGGAGAAATAATGCTTATTGCAGTAAGCAGTGATTCTATCTCAACAATGGATTTACGGACTCTTACTGACTGGCAGATAAAACAGAGATTATTAGCGGTAAATGGCGTTGCTCAGGTCATTATTATGGGTGGTGATATAAAACAATACCAGGCATTACTTAATGTTGATAAAATGCGATACTATGATATTAGTTTAGAGGATGTTCATAAAGCATGTGAAGATTTAAATAATAATTCTGCCGGAGGAATTATCAATGAATTCAATCAGGAATATTTAATTCGGGGGATGGCACGAACTTCTGATGTCAACGAAATATCAAAAGCTGTAATAAAAAATATAGATAATAATCCAATTCTATTATCAGATATTGCTAAAGTGAAAATTGGAAGTGCAGAACCTAAAATTGGCGAAGCTTATCTTAATGGAAAAAATGCTATCATCATCACAATTCTCAAGCAGCCTGATACAAATACTTTGAAATTAACTAAAAAGATAGACGGAGCAATTGATGATTTATCTTATAATTTACCGGGACATATTAATATAAATGCCCATGTTTTTCGACAGGCAGATTTCATTAATATTTCTATAAATAATGTTAAAAACGCTCTTGTTGAAGGTGGTTTATTTGTGACAATAATTCTGTTATTATTTTTAATGAATTATAGGACAACATTAATCTCATTATTTGCAATTCCCCTCTCACTGTTATTTACCATAATCCTATTAAAATTATTTGGAATGACTATCAATTCTATGGTATTGGGAGGAATGGCAATCGCAATTGGAGTACTTGTTGATGATGCTATTATTGATGTTGAAAATTCCTATAAGAGATTACGTGAAAATCATCTTTTACCACTATCTCGGCAAAAAGACAAAAAACTTGTAAACTATGAAGCCTCGGTAGAAATTCGTTCCTCGATTATCAACGCTACTATGATAATTTTAGTTGCCTTTTCGCCTCTGTTCTTTTTATCAGGTATGGAAGGTAGAATGCTACGACCTCTGGGCATCACATTTATGATTTCTTTATTTTCCTCACTAATTGTAGCCTTATCAATTACACCGGCTTTATGTAGTCTTCTGTTATCTTCTGATAAGCAATTGGAAAAGCATGAAAACAAGGGAAATAAATTTATTCAAAAACTAAATAATTTATATGCTGATTCATTAAAATTTGTATTAAAGCATAAAGTTTCTGTATTATCTTTTGTGGGAATTTTGTTTGTAGCATCTTTAATTATATTTTTCAACTTAGGAAGAAGTTTTTTACCTGATTTTAATGAGGGAACATTAACAATTACAACTATTACTGAGCCTGGAATTTCCCTAAAAGCCAGTTCGGAGTTAAATAATAAAATTGAAGATGCTATTTTATTTATGGAAGAAATAAAATACATTTCCCGCCGCTCCGGTCGGGCAGAACAAAGTGCTCATATGCACGGTGGTTCATATTCTTCGGAAATTGATATTCCTTATGAATTAAAGTCCCGTTCAAAAGAAGAATTTATGACAGATTTAAGAAGCAGATTAAATAAATTACCTGGTTTGAATATTTCTATGGGCCAGCCTCTTTCACATCGTATTGATCACATGCTTTCAGGAACAAGTGCAAACATTGCATTGAAAATTTTTGGTGATGATTTAAATCAGATGTATTTAATTGCCAAAAATATTAAACAGGAGATAAAGAATATTCCGGGTGTTGTGGATTTGCAAATTGCACCACAGGTGGAAATACCACAATTACAGATAATTCCACGAAGAAATATGTTGGCAAAATATGGAATCACAATAAAAGAGTTTAATGAATTTGTTCATGCCGGAATTTCCGGTGAAAAAGTATCCCAGGTTTTTGAGGGAAATCGCAATTTTGATTTCATTATCCGATATGATAAAAAATATCGCAATTCAATGGAAGCAATTCAGAACTCACTTATTGACTCCCCGATTTTTGGAAAAATTCCTTTGCATTACATTGCCAGTGTCAAATCCTCTTCAGGACCAAATGTAATTAATCGTGAAAATGTTCAACGAAAATTAGTAGTTTCCGCAAATATTGCTGACAGAGATTTGCATAGTGTTATAAATGACATTAAATCCAAAATCCAATCAAATGTCACCATTCCCGAGCATTATTGGCTGGAATATGGAGGGCAATTTGAAAGTGAAGCAAAATCATCAAAAACTATTATGTTAGCATCAATATTTGCAATTATTTTAATTTTCCTAATTTTATTGCAGGAATTCGGGAAACTGAAAACAGCAGCGATCATTATGTTAAACCTTCCTTTAGCATTAATTGGAGGAATTTTCCTGATTTGGCTCACGTCCGGAGAATTAAGTATTCCTGCATTTATTGGTTTTATTACATTATTTGGAATTGCATCAAGAAACGGAATATTATTAGTCTCGCGGTATCAGACCTTATCTAAAGAAGGAATGTCATTGTTTGATACAATTATTTCAGGATCAAAAGAAAGGCTTAATCCAATTCTAATGACTGCATTGACTGCTGTTTTTGCCCTAATACCACTCGCACTTCGAGGTGGTGATCCTGGCAATGAAATTCAAAGTCCAATGGCTATTGTAATACTTGGAGGATTGACAACTTCAACTTTTTTAAATCTTTATGTCATACCTATAATTTATAGTATATTTTACAAAAATACTGAACATGCTGAGTTTGTGGAAGGAGACATTAAATGATGAAAATATTAATAATGCTGCTAATACTTATTTGTAATTCAACTTTTGCTCAGGATAATTTAGAACAATTGCTTAAAAGTGTAGCTAAAAACAATAAATCTATCCAGGCCTTTGAAAAATATACAGAACAGTTAAAATTGGAATCAAAAACTAATCTTAATCCAGTAGATCCTGAGTTTGGATACAAAATGATGGCTAATGGAAATTATGAATTTGAATTATCACAGGGATTTCATTTTCCAACTTTATATTTCAATAAATATAAAACAGCAAATCTGATTCAATTACAACTTGATTTGGAATTACAAATTTTTGTTACAGATATTCTATATTTTACCAAATCAAAATCTGTTGAATTAATTTATTATAATCAAATAATTCCAATAATAGAAAAAAGATTAAAAAACGCTTCTGCCCTTTATGAATTTATTCAAAAATTACTAATTTCCGGAGAAGGTACACAGCTTGAGGTTAATAAAGCCAGATTGCATTTCGTTAATCTGCAATCTGATCTGTCGTCTTTAAAAATTGATCGAAGAAACTTATTATTAGAAATCTCACAATTAAACGGTGGAAAAAAAATAAATATTGCTCTTTCTCAATATCCGGAAATATCATCAATTTCTTATCAGGAATTAAAAGAAAATTATGTTGAAAAAACACCTGAAATTACTCTTTTAAAAATAAATAAAGCCATAAGTCAGAAAAAATTGCAAATTGCAAAAAATCTGCGTTTACCCTCTTTTTCTGTAGGCGGATTTACTAATTCCCAAAAAGAAACAGGCCCGATTTTTGGTATTTCTTTACCACTTTGGGCAAATAGAAACAAGGTAAAAACAGCCAAAGCAGAAACATTGACAGAGGAGATGAATGAAAGAAGTGAATTAACTATTCATCTTAGTGAATTAAGGCAACAATTTGATCTTAAAATGGATTATGAAAAACGAATTAAAGATTTGAGTGATGTTTTAATAAAGGATAATACAAAAACATTACTTGAAAAATCTTTTAAAGAGGGTGAAATATCGGGTATCACTTTTTATATTGAATTGGAATCCCTTTATGATACAATTGATAAATTGATGCTTTTAAAGCGTGATTTATGTTTAACTAATGGAAAATTATTTAAATACGAATTATTCCGGTTTTACCAATAATAATTAACTAGTAATCAGTATTAACTAAATATGATTGTTTATTTCATACAA
The DNA here is from genome assembly GCA_029939575.1 of Fidelibacterota bacterium. Taxonomy (GTDB): domain Bacteria; phylum Fidelibacterota; class UBA2242; order UBA2242; family JAOZSR01; genus JAOZSR01. The sequence goes on along the minus strand of JAOZSR010000104.1, from coordinate 4,960 downwards.
TAAACAATCATATTATTCTGAAAGCAATTGTTTTACATAGCCCTGCAACTCAAATACGTCAACAGGTTTTTGAAATGTCTTATTTACTCCCATTAAATCAGCAATTTTTAAATAATTCTCCGGTTTTCCCCGTCCTCCGCCAGAAATAGCAATAATTTTTATATCCGGATATTTTAATTTTATTTCTCCAATTGTTTCTATTCCTTCTTTTTCAGGCATTACAATGTCTGTAATGACAAGATGAAATTCTTTTTCCTTCAAAATTTTTAGTCCTTCATCACCATTAAAAGCAATGTCAATTTCAAAGTCATTATCCTGTAATGAAACCTGGAACAACTTACAAATTGTTTCATCATCATCGATAATTAAAATATTCTTCATTTCATAACCTCTAATTTATTTCATTATTTAAAAAATTATAAATTAATTTATCTACATCAATAACCATTGCTACTTCTCCATTTCCCATTATGGCACCACCTCTAAAAATATCTATATTTTTTGTTAAACAGATATCTTTCAATACAACTTGCCGTACATTGATAATTTTATCAATATGAAGAGAAACTTGTTTTCCCTGTGATTTAATTATTATGAAAATTCCTTTCGCAAAATTACTTTTAAGTTTAGTATTTGTAGTATGATATTTAAAATCATAGATTGGAATTATCTGATCATTATATTTTACACATTGCCCTTTATCTCTTACAGAATAGATTTCTTCCTGATCAGGACTAAATGATTTAATTATATTTTCCATTGGTAAAATATAATGCGTTTTACCAGATAAAACAACAAAGCCGGTAAGTATCTGAGTAGTAACAGCTTTTGGCATTTTGATTTTAAATTCACTACCTTTATTTGGCTCTGATTTTACAGAAATATCTCCGCCTCTTTTATCGATACTGCGTTTAACAACATCCATCCCAACTCCACGACCGGATACATCAGTAACCTCTTTTGCAGTTGTAACACCTGATTGAAACAAAATATTAATCACCTCCTGTTCAGATAATTTTATTCCCTCTTTAATTATTCCTAATGAAACTGCTTTTTTTGTAAGTGCATCGTAATTCAATCCGGCGCCATCATCTTTTACTGTGAGAAATAAAAAATCCGGTGTTTCACTTACAATTACTTCTACTAATCCTTTTCTGGTTTTGCCGTTTTTTTCACGTTCATCCGGCATTTCTATACCATGATCCGCAGAATTTCTTGCCATATGTATCAGAGGTGCTTCCAAAGTATCAATCAAACTTTTGTCAATTGCTATATCTTCTCCAACTATTTGGATATCTATCTCTTTTTCAGTGGATTTTGCAATGTCACGAATTATTCTTGGTACTCGTTGTAATAATGGTTTTAAAGGAACTAAACGTATTTCCATTACACTTTTTTGTAGTTTGTTAGATAAATCAGAAAAATTTTTATTTATCCGTTTTAAATCGGTAATTGCTCTATAAACATTCTTTTCATCTTGAAGTTGAGTACTTAAGTTGTCATACCTTTCATTTATTGATATTAAATCACCCACATTTTCCAGAAAGTCATCTATACTTCTCTCAGATACTCTCATTGTTTTTGCGGAATTATCATCCGTAGTTTGTTTTTCCTTTGAACTTTTTACTTCTTTGGTTCCTTCTTTTCCCTCTTTTTCTTCAGGTTCCGGACTCTCTGAAGGTATTTCTGTTTTTTGATCTTTAACAGACCAAATATCCATTTTCGATAAATCTCTAATTTTATCTGAAATACTTTCCCTGGCAATTGGATCCAAACCAATACTATTCATGAATAATTTGTAATCATCTAAACACTCATTAATAATTTTACCAGCATTTTCATCAGCAATAACATCCCGTAACTCTTCCAATAATTTATGTATTTGTTCAGATTCATTTATATCCAATTCATATTCATTATCACTTTCCAAAAGCATATTCAAATCATTAAATTGAGAAGGAATATTTTCAGGTATTTTACCCCCGATGGATAATGTTGTTAATGCCTTTTGACCTTCGGAATATTTTCCGGCAAGCTCAATAGTAGAGTCATAAAGTTTCAATAATATTGTTGAAATTTCATTTGAATTCAGAGTTTTACTTTTATTTTCATTAAGATTGTCAATTACCTGTTTCCATAATAATTCTTCACTTAATTTTACTGATTGAGCCGAATTTGATATATTTTCAATAAGTTCTTTATAAATTTCTTCATCTGTAATTTCAGGTTCATTATTTCTAACCCGTTCCATAATTTCAATTAACATATCTGAGCCATTAAGCAAAAGATCAGTAATATTTTGTGAGGGAACCAGATTTCCTTTGCGAATATTATCAAGCACATTTTCCATTTTGTGCGCAAGGTCTTTGGTTTTCAACATACCAAAATATGCCGAACTTCCCTTAATGGAATGAGCAACTCTAAAAATCTTTTCAATAAGCGGCTTATTTGATGGATCCATCTCCAATTCAATAAATAACTCTGACATTTCAGAAAGGCCATCTAATGACTCATCGATAAATTCCGCTCTTATAGATTCATCAATATCATAATTACTAAGATTAGTCATTACTTCTCCGGTATTTTTTTCATTCCCTTTAATATTCTAAATTTTTCCTGCCAGTTTTTAAGCCTGTTACCGGCTAAATGTACTGCATCATCAAGTTCACTAAGATCTTCCAATGGTTTAAATATACAAGTTTCCGCCTGGAGTCTCATTGCAGCCATAGCATTTTGCAAAGTCACATAACCGGTTATCATTATTGGTCGTATCATTGGATATTGAGATCGGATATTCCGTAAAAGTTCAATTCCATCCATTTCCGGCATCATTATATCGCTTATTACTATATCTATTCTTTGACTATCTAATATTTCTAAGGCATGAACTCCATTATTAGCAGTTTCAACATGAAATCCCTTAAATGTATAATGCCGTTTCAGCATCTTACGTATCTCTTTTTCGTCATCAACTATAAGTATTTTCATACTCATAATAATTACTCCTATTTATTTCAAATTAAAATTTTCAATTCAAACTCAAACATTCTGCATAATCCCTGTTATTCTCATTATTAATTTCTTATTGGGAGCAAAATTCTAAATCTTGCTCCACCCTTTTCACAATTTTCTGCCATTATTTTTCCATTATGTTCAGAAATAATTTTTTGTGAAATAGACATTCCCAGTCCGGTACCCTTGCCTGGTTCTTTTGTCGTAAAAAAAGGTATAAATATTTTTTTTACATCATTATTTTTAAAACCCGGTCCGCTATCCTCAATAAGAATTTCAATATATTCTTCATTATTTCTGGTTGTAATGACAATATCTCCACCACTTTTTCCCATGGCATCAGCAGCATTAATAAATATATTAATAAAAACCTGTTCAATTTCATTTTCATTAATCATTGTTTTATTTATTTCTAAAGTATAATTCTTTACAATATTAATATTATATTTTAGTTTGTTATTGACTAATTCCAAAGAACGATCAAGAGAATTATTTATATTGGCTTTTGATTTTCTGGTTGTATCATTACATGCATATCTTCTTAAACTGGCAGTTATTTTTGATATTCTTTTTACACCATCAATAATATCATTCAAAATTTCAGGCATTTCTTCAATGATCATCTCTAATTTTGGACGATTTTCTGCAGAATTTGGAATCTGTGATGTCAAATATTTTTCAATTATTGGCCAGTACTGCTTTATTATTTGTACATTGCCGGAAATAAAGGTTGTAGGATTGTTGATTTCATGAGCAACTCCGGCAGACAATAATCCAATAGTTGCGATTCTATCAGAATGGACTAATTGTTTTGCTCTTTCTTCTGCTAATTTTTCCATTTTTTCTGCATATAACTGAATTTTTTTATTTTGTTCTATTTGAGCAGATTCAAAATTCAGAATTTTTTCACCTATTTTTATTTGAGATTTTAACTCACTTGGATCAAAAGGTTTTTTTATAAAAGCCTGGGCACCATATTCCAATCCTTCTATTTTATCCTGAACAGTATTTTTTGCTGTCAGTAAAATACGATAGATTAAATTTTCATATTCCCTGGTTTTTATTTTTTTTATTAGATCGATTCCTGAGAAACCAGGCATCATCCAATCAGATAGAAGTATAAATGGTGGCTGAGCAGATTGAATGTATTTCCAGGCTTCCCTGCCATCATAAAAGTTAACTACTTCATAACCCCATTTCTTTAATAAATTAGCTATAACTATGTTTGAAATTTTATCATCTTCAGCAATAATTATTTTCATTAATTTTACCTGCTTCCAATCCGAATCAATTGGTATTTATTGAGTTATGTAAAATACATCAAAAACTAAAATTTTGTAGAACCCTATTATTAATAAAAATATTCTCAAATATTTTGTTTCCCTTATGAAAAGGAAAAATTTTCCCGTTAATTTGATGTAAAATATGAATATTGCACAAAATCGGAACAAATATTGGCAGAATAAATAATAAGCAAAAATAATGCCTTATGATATTGATTGAATCGTAATAATCTTTAAATTTCTCTAATATATAAAATGCCGGATATATGTCGCTAAGATTTTGTATGTTAAGGAGAATATGAATTCACAAGATATACTGAAACATAGAATTTATTAAAAAGAAAAAAATCAATTAGCTTCATTTATCCACAATATTCTCGTTCCTTTTTTGAATGATGGGTAGAGTTTGTCCTAAATAGATCTAATTCCTATTACTCTATTGACGATTCCGTAAAAAATTAATTTGCTGTTATTCTGAATGAGATACGAATGTTTACAATCAGGTTTTTGACTGAAAGAATCTCCTACAATTATCGACGAGATTCTTCGTTGCTACGTTGCCTCAGACTATGTCCGGCTTTCGACGGAAAGACAGCTTCGAACCTTTTTACGATTCCATCAATCTATTGATTGATCAAAAGTCATACGTATTTGTTTTGCTATAT
>JAOZSR010000005.1 GCA_029939575.1 Fidelibacterota bacterium | reverse complement strand
AGAAATGCCAATATTTATTTGATAGGAATGCTGTTTTTCTATTGCCGATACATTTAACTTTATAGTTTCCAAAATAATTCCAGGTTAACTTATATTTTTCCGCACATTTTTTAAAAATTTCACCATTTCATCAAAGTCCCGATCTCTAATAATATGGGTAAGATATGAAAGTTGGGAATTTATTTTTTCAATCTGTTTTAGGGTGAAAGGATTAAATAATATTTCTGATAATAAGAAATCATCTTCCGACAATAAGCCATGTGCGATTTTCATATGTTTTTTAAATGTGGTACCTGGTGCATTCTGCTTCTTCATACAAGCGGTAAAAACCAGAGATGAAGCAAAGGGTGTGCCCAGGGAATAGGCTGTTGTTTTATCATGTTTTTCAAAACTATAATGATAAATTTTTAAACCTAACTTTTTATAAAATTCATTAAAAAACTCTTTCCCTTTTTCATCAGATTCATTAATAATAATAGCACTTTCGCCCCGAAGATCTCTGATATTTGCAAAGGTAGGTCCAAACATTGGATGTGTTGAGACAAAGGGTCGATCATATTTTTTATAAAATTTTGCTACATCATTTTTTACAGAGGTAATGTCCGAAAGAATACATTCTTTTGGTAGTAATGGTATTAACTTTTCAAAAGACTTAACAGTATGTTTCAAATCAACAGCATTAATGACAATATCCGGTTTATATTCCTTAACCTCCTCAAGTTTCATAAATCGCCGAACATTAAAAAAATATTTCATTTTCTTAACATTAATATCAAAAACTGCTACTTCATAGTCGTGACAAAACTCTTCAACAAGCCAAGCCCCCATGTGTCCGGCACCAAGAATAAAAATCTTCATCAGCCTATTACCTCTTCATAGCACCCCATAAATCTAAAATCCGTAGTAGCCTTTTCCATTTTCTCTAACACTTGCTTTACTTTTTCATCATTTTCCGAGCCAATAAAATCCATAAAAAAAGCGTAATTACCAGGCTGGTTTGGCATTGATTCAATCCTGGTTAAATTTATCCCGGCTTTAGCAAAAATCTCAAGAACAGAAAAAAGAGTTCCGGCTTTATGAGTAGTTGAAAAAAGTACTGAACATTTATTTCCTGCTTTTTTATTTTTATTTTTTGCAATTATTAAAAACCGAGTATGATTCCTGTCAAGGTCTTCTATTTTTTCTTTGATAATCTCAAGATTATAAAGTTCTGCCGATAATTTGCTGGCGATTGCAGCTGAATTATCAAGCATTTTTTCTGTCACCATTCTGGCAGCCCCAGCAGTATCATAATATGCGATTGGTTCCAGATTATTTCTGAGTAAAAAATGTTTACATTGGGCAAGTGCCTGTGAATGAGAATATACTTTTCTAATTTCCCTATGATTTGTTCCGGGATTTGCCAGCAAACAATGTGAAATCGGGAGATCAACAGCTCCGACTACATAAAGATCGGTTTTCATTAATAAATCATTTACTTGTCCCACAACTCCTCCAAGTGTATTCTCAACCGGTACAATTCCAAATTCGTAAAGCCCGGAATTTACCCCATCAAATACACCTGAAAAAGATTCACATGGAACAGATACCATTTCTTTGTCCCAGATTTTTGCAGCAACTTCACTATAAGCTCCATGTTCACCTTGAAAAGCTATAATCCTATAACCAATTTCCTGCAGTCTTTTGGTTTCTGTAATAATATCCTTAAAAAGGTCTTTGCAAAAATCGGCATCAATCAAAGTACCGGAATTTTGCTCAATTTTTTTTAAAATATCCTTTTCCCGGGTTTTATCTTCTACATTACTTTTGAATTTTCTGGTAATTATTCCCCAGCGCATTCTCTGATTTAGCAACTTAAGCAATTGAAAATCAATTACATCTATCTCTTTTCTAATTTTTTCTAATTCCATTTTCAATTCTCTCAATTTTTTGGTTTATTAATAATTTTTTGAACAGCATCATATAGGCCATTAATATCTTTCATATAATCTGCAAAAATTTCCGGTGTCATTTGCTGATCTTTATCACTTTTTGCATTCCTGGGATCAATATGAGCTTCAACAATCAATCCATCCACACCGGCAGCAATAGCTGCAAAACTCATAGGCTTGATAAGACTCAATCGTCCGGTACCATGAGAAGGATCAACAATAATTGGCAGGTGTGTCAGTTCTTTAACAGCCGGAACCATACTAATATCAAGAGTATTCCTGGTATAAGTTTCAAAAGTTCGGATTCCTCTTTCACATAGAATTACATTGGGATTTCCCTCAGATAAAATATATTCAGCACAATTCAGCCACTCACTGAGAGTTGAATGCATTCCTCTTTTCAAGAGCACTGGTTTCTTTGATTTACCAACTTCTTTTAAAAGCGAAAAATTTTGCATATTCCTGGCTCCAATCTGCAAAACATCAGCATATTCACAGATCCAGGTGACATCTCTTGAGTCAATTACTTCAGTAACAATTGGTAGTCCGGTTTCTTTTTTGGCTTTTTCAAGTATCTTCAGGCCTTTTAAACCTAAACCCTGAAATGCATAAGGAGATGTTCTGGGCTTAAATGCTCCACCTCGTAACATTTTTGCACCACTTTTTTTTACTGCAATGGCTGTTTCAACAGTTTGCTTTTCACTTTCTACCGAACATGGTCCGGCAATTACAAAAAACTCTTCACCAACACTGACATTACCAATTTTGATTATTGTTCTATCTAAATTTTTGTTTAATGCTGCTAATTTTATTTCATCCATTTCTTTGCCCTAGTTATAATATTAAAAAAATTAAATGTAAATCTAAATATAATAGAGATTTTCTTTTTTTTCAATAAAGATATCTATTTTATTTTAAATTCTTTAATACCAATGTAATAAATTTTGATTAAAATATTTTATTTTTAAAATTAAAATGAAATTAATTAATCAAATATGCAATACACTTTAATTATTTATGAAAACCCGGTAATTTTCTCTATTAGTTCCCATTAGTATAGATAACATTGGTAATATGGTGATCAAATTTTACAACTTGTAATGTGATTTGAATACAAAATAAAAGCATAGTGGCGACAATTCGAAATGTCTATTCCCAGGATTTGAGGAATAAAAAAAATGTTCGTGTAAATTCTTAAGCAAGAAGTATTTTTTTACTGTCGGGAATTCATGTCGATAATCTAAATTCTTTCTTTTATTTAAATTTCCAGATATTCTTATATCTTCCAACCAGGTAATACCCAACAGCAGGTACAAAAGCAAGAATCATGACATTTTTAAACTGCTCCAGGCCATTTTGCTCCATAAAATAATTACATATTAATCCACAAAGTAAAGATGACACAAAAAGTATCCACCAAAATTTCAAAATCAGTCTTTCCATAAACACAAATAATCCGGCAGACACAATACAAATAATTAACAATAGATATAAATTTGATACTGATAAGATTTCCAGGATATAAAGCAAAACTCCCGGAATCATTGTCATAATAACTGCAAATCCAAGAGTTCGGAAAACCCGACGGTTGAGGTCTGTTTCAAGATATTTTTGTTGAATAAAAGCAATCCCGGCTCCAATAAATAATGAAATTATGATTATATAAAACATAATAATATTTTAGTTAATTGTGGTTAAAAACTGTTTGACTAATTTCCTGCCAATATTTTCTTGCTACTATTCTATATGATGGAGAATACTGTTTTTTATATATTTTTGAGTGATAATAGAATCTATATTTATCTTTTTCTAATAACTTATCAAAGGCAATTATATCTTCTTTAGTATAAACTGTTTTCCCGCTTTTAATTAAATCATAAACTTGCTGCCAATTATCTTCAATTACATTTGCATCATGCTTTTCAGCAGCAGATTTTGAAATGGCTTCAGCCAGTAATTCAGGTTTCCCGTTTAAAGCTAAAAACTTTGGTAAATTAACCCTGATATATTTATCTGATGGCGATATTTTTTCTATCAATTCAAGTTCACTATTAGGTTTGATATATTTGAGTTCCAATTTTAAATATTCGAGGATTTTTTTCTTATCTGTTCCCAACCTTACAGGGCCGATTGATGCGTCATTTACTAATTTATAAAAATCAATAATTTCCATCTCAGGATATTTTCCCAAATGTTGGTTGACTATTGATTCCCATGTATCGCTTTTTTTACTTCCACAGTTTATACCAAAAAATAACACAAATCCGGAAATTACAAAAATTTTAAAAATATTATTCATTAATCATCTTTCATATCGTCAATATCAGTAAATTTAGCATCTTCAATTTGACTTTTATCTATATTTAAAGTTTTCTTAGTGCCTTTATTTCTTATTTCCGGCTCATTTATGTTACTATCAATTAGAAGGTATGGTTTTATAATTTTCCATAAAAAATTTATAAGAATTACAAAAAGTACAATTCTAAATAGAAATCCCATATTATTTTTCTCTCTTAGGATTATAATATACTGTTCCACTGACTGGTTGTCTGATTACACTGATTAATTCATCCAAATCATTTTCATTTTTAACAAAATCAATTTCATTTGTATTTATAATAATTAAGGGGCTATCTTTATATCGGAAAAAATACTCATTATAAATATGATTCAAAGATTCAATGTATTCACGGGAAATATCGGATTCATATTCTCTGCCACGTTTTTTAATATTTGACATTAATCTGTCAGTACTGGCCTGTAGAAATACAACCAGATCCGGCTTTGGAATTTCTTTTTCCAATAAATCAGCAATATGAGAATAGAGTGAAAGTTCCTTTTCATTCAAATTCAAGTAGGCAAAGAGTTTGTCTTTGGCAAACATATAATCACTAACCATAAGATTATGAAACAAATCAATTTGTTTTAACTCTAGTTGTTGTCTGTATCTACTCAATAAAAAAAACAATTGAGTTTGAAAAGCGTACTGTTCAGGCTCTTCATAAAAATCTTCCAAAAAAGGATTATCTTCAAATTGTTCAAGTACAAGTTTTGCAGATAATTTTTCCGTCAATAATTTTGCAAATGTTGTTTTTCCCACTCCGATAACGCCTTCAATGCCGATATAATATAAATTTTTCATATAATCATTAAACCTTTTCTTCTACTCTTCTGACTTTCCCGGAATCCGGGCACTCTTTTAATAACTGCTTAATTGTCTTTCCTGTTACAGGACATTTAAAATCTCCTGATATTTCTAACAATGGCTCCAAAACAAAACGTCTCTCATACAAACCACTATGGGGAATTGTCAGGTTCTTTTTTTCTATTACTTTCATGTTAAAAAATTCAATATCAATATCAATATTTCGCGGACCATTTCTAATAAACTGTTGATCACGCCCCATCTTTTGTTCAATATTTTTACATAATGTCAATAGTTCCTCTGCCTTCAAAGATGTTCTGATCTCTACCGCCATATTGTAAAAATAATTCTGGTCCTTATTATACAGTGGTTCAGTTTCAAAAACTGAAGATTTTTTTATAATTTCAATCGATGGAGAATTTTTTAAATGTTCTATAGCTAATGATAAATATTTTTGTCGGTCGCCAATATTTGATCCCAATCCAAGAAAAACTTCTGATTCTCCATTAAAATTATTCAAAATCCTCTCGCTTGCCAAATAACTCAACCTCAATGGTATCCAACACACCCTGTACCGGAGCGCCTGGTTTCCTAACCCTGATTAATGCTTTATCAATATTAAAATTATTAAATAATTCACTTAGAATTTTTCCAGCCAATGCTTCAATCAGATTAAACTTTTCCCCTGTAACAATCTGCTTAATTTTTTTATAAACATCAACATAACTTATCGTATCTTTTAAATTATCTGATTTTATTGCTGCTTCCAAATTAAAAATCATTTCAAGATCAACTTCAAATTTACCACCAAAGAACTTCTCACTTTCATCAATTCCGTGATAACCATAAAATGACATATTTTTTAATCTAATTGTACCCATAATATCCCAAATATTTTAGAAAATTTAGGCAAGAACCAATTGATAGTCAAGCAAACTAAAAAATCAATAACCTGAAATATTCTTTTCCCAATAATAATGTTCTATATTTCAACCTCTTCCAATACATATTTCCGTGTGCCAACCCCAATGTTTTCAGCATATTCCAGTTGTACACGGCAATCAATATCAGGAAATGATTTTTCCTGCAAATTTTTACCGGCATATTTTTTTGTGAGATCCAGAGCAGCCTGATCTAAAGCTACAGGATCATTACCAGCCAGAACTCCTATATCATCAATTATTTTTTCCTGCTCTATTCCAATACAATCACAATCTTTAGTCATATTTACTAAAAACAATAAATATCCAATTTTTCTTTTTTTCTGTTTTACAATTCCCAGGGCGTGCTCGGCAATTTGTTTTTGTAATTCTTCCGAAGAACTATCCCATTTAAAATTAACTGCACTAAATCTGCAAACAGCAAGACATTCACCGCAACCAATACATTTATCTTCATTTATTTCTGCGTATTCCGGATACATTGCAATACAATCTTCAGGGCACCATTTTTTACAGATTCCACATGCTGTGCATTTTTCCTGGTTAATTTCCGGCTTGGATACAGAATGCTGGATCAATTTTCCTTTCCTGGATGCCATACCCATACCAAGATTCTTAATTGATGCACCCAGACCAACTCCCAGATGACCTGTTGCATGACTAACTACAATTATTGAATTGGCAGTAATAAATTCTGAGGCAAGAGCAACTTTTTTATTAATTGGAGCGTCAATTGTGATCTCAATTTCATTATTTCCGGCAATACCATCAGCAATAACAATTGGAGCACCCGTATTTTCCAAAGTAAAGCCGTGCCTGTTTGCCAGCAGTAAATGGTCAACTGCGTTATCACGTTCACTTTTATACAATACGTTTGAATCGCATAAAAATGGTTTTGCCCCCTGACTTTTTATCATTCTAACAACCGGTTCAATATATTCTGGCGGTAAAAATGTGATATTTCCCTGCTCACCAAAATGCATTTTAACAGCAGTAAGATCAAATTTATCAATAATATCAGATAATCCGCTATTATTAAACAATCGCTTTATCTTTTTTTTGTTAAGGTTTTTCTGATCAGAAGTTTTTAACTGAATAAAATATACTTTGCTTGGTTCCAAAATGACTCCTTCTTTTACAAGCAAAACTTATTGAAATCAAATTAAATAATCAATTCAAACAATTCATGTTTAGATGGTTTTTATCAAAAATCAACAGGCTTTAAAATTTCATCTTTTACAGAAACGTGAAATAGTAGATTGGACTGATTATATTTTTAATTTGGGGAAAATTAAAAATTACTCACTTTAGCAAAACCATCTTCCTAATTTCAGAAGATTCATTTTCCAATTGCATTTTGTAAAGATATATTCCACTTATGAGATTATTCCTGTTTATTTTAATTGAATAACTATCAGAACGACGATATTCATTAATAAAGTTATATATTTCCCTCCCAAGAATATCATATACTTTTAAAGATACAAAACCGGGTTTTGTGATTGAAAATGGTATTATTGTGGATGAGTTAAAAGGATTTGGATAATTTTGATGAATTTGAAATTTTTTTGGCAGCATCGAAGAGCCTTGATAGATGTTTGAAGGAGTTATATTCCAAAGATCCAGACTATCCAATACTGTATTTGAAGCTACGGTTTGAAAATTAGTCGCATCTTCGTTGGACAAATCACCATTATAATTCAGTTCATATGAAGCTTCCTGGAATAGTGTAGAATAAATTACACAGGCCATTAAATATGAACCTCTCTTTGAAGGATGATTCCAATCACTTAAATGCAGATAATGAAGAGGATAATCTTTTTCTTTCAGAACTTTATACCATGCCCAACCAACCGGTGCAATCACGAAATCAATATTCTCCAGGTATTCAATTGTATTATTAAAAATATGGATCTGCATATCTTCATAAGTATCAGTCCATCCGGCCATCCAGGTCATTCCATCCTCGTAAGCCCAGGGCATACAAAATACCATTTTAGTTGATTCACAATTTGCTTTTATCATATCATAAAATTTTAACAATGCCGGATAAACAGGATGAGCAGTATAATATTCCGGATAAGCAACTAAACTACCGACACCCTGTAAAACAACAAAATCCCAATCATTCGAATTAATAAGATCTTTTATCGCACTGTTACTTGCATGTTGATCAAGATAATGCCCTACCGGAATCCATTGATCTATATAGATTTCACGTCCGGAACTGATTACAAGACCCTCAAAAAGACCAGGTAGGTCATTAAAATTAAAATAACTACTGCCAATAAATAAAACTTTACAAGGCTCTGATGATTTTTTTGCATAAATATTATTTATACTAAGAGTCAATAGAAATAAAAATATAAAATATTTTTTCATCACCATCCCTCTTTATTAAATTTTATTTTTTAGCATGGGAGATTAATGGGCGCTGACCTTTTAATTTAAAACTGGTAACAATATTTTCGGCTTTTTTAAATGGAACAGTAATAAAAGAAAAACTATTCATCACCTGTATATCACTGATTTGTCTGGATTTAATTGGAACTTTGCTAATAATCAAATCAACAAGTTTCCTGGGAGTAATATTATCTTTCTTGCCAAGGGCAACAAAAAGCCTGGCCTTGCCTTGCTGATCAACCTCTTTACTTCTATCTCTATCTCTATCTTTTCCTTTAAATTCTTTAATTTCGGTATAACCATCAGGATTCAGTTCTTCTTCAAAACAATAATTAAGTAAAGCTGCTAATATTTCTGATGGATCTTTATCTTTGATCAGTTTTTTTGCCCAGGAAATATATTTAGTATCAACCTCTTCCTCTAAAATATTTTTCAGGTCATCATTGATTTTCTTCTTTTTGGCATTAATAATGTCTTTTACCATTGGAACCCGTGATTTCCTGATATCAGTTTTAGCAATTCGTTGAATAAACATAAGTCGTTTATATTCACTTGGAGTGATAAATGTAATAGCAGTTCCTTCATTTCCGGCCCTGCCGGTACGACCTATTCGATGAACATAGGATTCCGGATCCTGAGGCAGTGAATAATTAATAACATGAGTTAAATTGTTGACATCAATTCCCCTGGCTGCCACATCTGTCGCAATTAAAATATTTGTCTTTTGATTCCTGAATTTTGTTAAAGTTCGTTCTCTCTGAGTTTGAGTAATGTCACCATGAATTGCCTCGGCATCATATCCCCGGCCTGACAATTGTGATGCTACTGTATCAACATCGCTCTTTGTCCGACAAAAGACTAAACCATAGAAGCCATCTTCTATATCAATTATCCTGCATAATGCCTCAAATTTATCAGACATTTTAACTTCAAAATATATTTGTTCTGTCAGGTTTGAAGTCAATTGTTTTTTCTTGACTGATAAAAGTTTATATCCATCCATATATTTATGAGCAAGTTCCTGGATTTTTTTGGGAATTGTAGCAGAAAAAAGTAAGGTCTTCTTATCAGGATTTGTGTGCTTCATAATTTCTTCCATATCCTCAATAAAACCCATATTAAGCATTTCATCAGCCTCATCGAGTATAAGATGGTCAATTATTTTTAGTTTCAGAGTTTTCCTTTTTAAATGGTCAATTACTCTTCCCGGAGTACCAACCACAATATGTACACCCCGTTTTAAACGGCGTAATTGCTGGTCTATTGCCTGACCTCCATATATAGGTACTATTCTGAGATTTTTATTCCCTCTGAGAGAATTAATTTCTTCGGATACCTGTATAGCAAGTTCACGGGTAGGAACGAGAATTAATGCCTGCACAGTATTGGCATTTGCGTCAATCATTTGTATCAGAGGTAATCCGAAAGCAGCTGTTTTACCTGTTCCAGTCTGAGCCTGGGCAATAATATTAGTGTTATTTTTAAGCATCAATGGAATAGTCATGGCCTGAATTGCTGTTGGTTCTTCAAAACCTTTTCTATTTATTGCATCTATCATTTCGGCGGAAAGGCCGAGATCATTAAATGTTTTTTTATCTGTCATTTTTTTCTCTTTTCATTTTGTTTTCTTAATATTCAATACAGCTTTATAAAATACGCTATTATTAGGAGAAAAGATACAAAAACAAATTTTATATAATCAAAAAAAATAGTGCTATCTTAATTATTTATATTTATAACCACTATTGTTTACCTGAATTTTATATACACAATTTGTTTCGTCTTCAGTAATATAAAGAGTTTTCAAATCCTTACCGCCAAATTCGACGTTACTGGGATTCTTTCCCGGAGTTTTTATACGCTGAATAATTTTACCGTCTGGTGAAATTACAAAAACAGTTCCAGTACCAAAATGAGCTACATACATATTTCCTTTTATATCAAAATCTATCCCATCCGGATCACCACCTGGTAGTTGGATAAATATTTCCCTATTTGTTGGTATCCCATAATCTGATATTTCAAATCTGAGAATAAGGTTCTTCATGGATTCACATACATACAATTTAGAATCAAAAGGTGAAATTCCCAATCCATTGGGAAAAGCCAGACTGTCTGCAATCAAATGCAATTTGTCGGAATCCCTGTTAAAATAAAACAATCTTCCATGAAATTTTGACCTATCATAATTTGATGGATCTGTAAAATATATATCTCCATTTTTGAGAACTATTAAATCATTAGGCCGGTTTAAAGCGACACCCTGAAATTTTGAAATAACAGTATCAACTTCCCCTAGTGTAGAAAATCTTAATATCATTCCCTTTCCAAAATCACAAGCATAAATATACCCATCTGCTGCCACAAACATACCATTGGTTTTTGAAAATGTCTGATCAGAGGAAATAAGAAAAGTATCAATTTTATTATTTTGATATTTTGTTATCCAATTTCCATGACAATTGGAAAAATACAGAATACCGTCGGGGTGCCAGGTTGGTCCCTCCGGAAAACTGTAACCGGAACCGACTAATTCCCACTCAGTATTTTCAACAGGGTTCTGACTACATGAATTAATAAAACAAATGAATACAAGTATTAAAAATATCCGCTGAATAATTTTAGAGAGAAACATAAAGAAATTACTCCTTGCTTTTATTTTTTACTTCTTTTATTCTTCTTAAAATTTTTAATCATTTTACCGAAATTTTTATCTTTTTTCCGCCTATCCAATGTAGTTGATTCAAAATGCGCCTTTTCTTTTTCCAACTTTAAAAAATTTTCATAAGATTTGCGATCAAGTTCACCGGATTCAACAGCCATTTTTACTGCACAATTTTTTTCATGAATATGTGTACAATCCCTGAATTTACAATTTTCAGATAATTTAATAATGGAATCAAATGTATTTTCCATACCACTTTCTGAATCTGTGATTCCAACCTCCCGCATTCCCGGATTATCAATTAAAATTCCACCCATTTTCAGAACAACCAATTCACGATGACTCGTAACATGTCTGCCTTTTTTTGTACTCATACTTATAGTACCTGTTTTCATCAGTTCTTTTCCGGAAATGTTATTTAACAGAGTAGATTTGCCAACACCTGAGGAACCCAGGAGACAGTAAGTTTTACCTTTTTCGATCATTGAGGTTAGTTCATCATATCCAATATTTGTTTTATTACTAATAGAAATAACCTGAATAGATTTAATCCTTTCCCTGACTTCATTTTGAAAATCAGCAAGACATGACGGGCTTATTAAATCAATTTTACTAAGGATAATAATTGGTTTAACTCCGGCAATATTACAAATTGTTAGATAACGTTCAATCCTGTTTATATTAAAATCTCTATCAACTGCCTGGACTATTAAAGCATAATCAATGTTTGAGGCAATGATTTGTTTTTTAGCATATTTTCCAACTGCTAATCTCTCTATTACAGTTTTCCTGGGAGAAATCGACTGAATCATAGCCCTATTGTTACCATGTTCAGAAATCGCAACCCAATCTCCAACTACAGGAAAATCTGACCTGTTGGTTGCAGAATGCCTTAAGTTTCCAATCATCTCAGCACAGAATTCACCATTTTCTGTTTTGACTATATAACTCGCTTTATGTTCGGCAATGACCCTTCCGATTCCAAAAGATGCCAAAGATTGCTCGTTTCGAAAATTTTCCAGATTTTTATTAAATCCCAAATCCTCTAAGTTCATTTAATTTTTCTCCATAAACTTAACAATTCATAACTACTATAATATTAAATGAATATATCAGAATATTTCTTTAAATCCAATATAATACTAATTTTTGAATTTTATCAGTTTTACAGATTCAGGCAGATCAAAATGAAAATAAAATATAATAGTTGTCTTAGAAAACTTATACTAATATATTTTCAAGTAAAATATAGATCTCAATTAATTATTAAAAAGGACAAAATATGCATCAACATTTTATGAATGGAATCAAAGGCGGACTCATGGGAGCAGCCAATGTGATCCCGGGTGTATCGGGTGGAACAATCGCCTTGCTGACCGGAATATTTGAAAAATTAATTAATTCAATTAAATCTTTTGATATTACAGCGATAAAGTTATTTTTCTCAGGTAAATGGAAAGAGTTTGCTGACTATATTAATTTATCATTTTTAGTGGCTGTTTTTGGTGGAGCAGCCATCAGTATTTTATCCCTGGCGCGTCTTCTTGAATATTTATTTGAGCACCATGAAGTCTACGTCTGGTCCTTTTTTTTCGGACTGATTCTGGCCTCGATCTGGTTCATTGGAAATTCAATTAAAAAAATTTCTCTTTCAGTAATAGGTACTTTTCTCCTAGGCACAGTCATCGCTTTGTTTATTGCAAACCTAAAACCAGCTACTGAAAATGATGCTCTATTTTATCTCATAATTTGTGGAGTCGTTGCAATGTGTAGCATGATTTTACCCGGTTTATCCGGCTCCTTTGTACTTGTTTTAATGGGAAATTACCAACTTATGTTAGATGCTGTTTCCCATTTACGGGTTGAAATCCTGTTTCCGGTTATCCTGGGTGCAATTGGCGGACTCCTGATTTTTTCTCATTTCCTTTCCTGGGTTTTTGCCAAATTTCATAATCAAACAATCGCGATTTTAACCGGATTTATCCTTGGTTCTCTTCAGATATTATGGCCATGGAAAAATCCAATTATCAATTTATTTGGCTCAAAGGAAAAAATTATCGGATATGACTATTTTTTACCAAATTTATCTATTGAAACCGGTTTAGCACTAATCCTGATGGTTATAGGATTTTGTTTAGTCTGGATAATTGAAAAAAAATCAGTCGGGAAATCATTATAAACCAATATATAAACTTTAAGGATTAACAATGCTATACAGGCAAGTTCCAAAAAATCAAGATAAACTATCAATATTAGGGTTTGGCGCTATGCGATTACCCGGTAATATGGGCAATATTGATCGTGAAAAAGCAACTAAACAAATTTATTCTGCTATAGATCAGGGCGTGAATTATATTGATACAGCCTATCCCTATCATGGTGGCAAAAGCGAGCCTTTTTTGGGATCAATTCTCTCAAAAAACGGATATCGCAATAAAGTAAAACTTGCTACAAAACTTCCTCACTGGGCAACTAAAAACAAAGAGGAGATGGACAAAATTCTTGATGAGCAGTTAGAAAAATTACAAACCGATCATATAGATTATTATTTAATCCATGCTTTGGATGGACCAGCCTGGCAAAAATGTAAAGAAAAAGGAGTAATTGAGTTTTTAGATGGAGCCTTAGCATCGGGAAAAATTATCAATGCCGGATTTTCTTATCATGGCTCAACCGAAGATTTTAATACAATTGTAGATGAATATGACTGGACATTTTGCCAGATTCAATATAATTACTTAGATACAAACTACCAGGCAGGTAGAGCAGGTTTGGAATATGCAGCATCTAAAAATTTAGCCATAATCATAATGGAACCACTGAGAGGTGGAAATCTGGCAAAAAATCCACCCAAAGAAATTCAGGCAATTTGGGATAAATCAGAAAACAAACGTACCGCCGTTGATTGGGCTTTACGTTGGATATGGAATCATCCGGAAGTGACATCAATCATTTCCGGAATGAATCACGATGACCATGTTACCGAAAATATCAAAATTGCATCAGATTCTTATTCCGGTTCACTATCAGATTATGATTTAAAAATAGTAGAGCAGGCATCAGAAAAATTTCGGACAATCATGAAATCAGCATGTACCGGTTGTCAATATTGTATGCCTTGTCCACATGGCGTAAATATTCCAATTTGCCTAAACACTTATAATTCATATCATGCTTTTAAAGATAAAAGTGCAAAATTCATGTATCTCCTCCAAAATGGAGGAGTTACCGGAAAACCGGCCTTAGCATCACAATGCACTTCCTGCAATATTTGTTTGGAAAAATGTCCCCAAAACCTACCAATTCCAACTCTGTTAAAAGATGTTAAAAACGAATTTGAAGGGATTCTTACAAAACCTTTAATCTGGATAATGAAAAAATTTATGAAAGTAAAAAAATAACAATATTAAATATGATTTTCAAAAAATATCAAAGATTACTAAAATTTATTCAAAACTACAGAAAACCTCTATTGGCGCTTTCCGGTGGTTTAGACAGTTCATTCCTTGCTTATTCAATCAAGGAATCGGGAGTCAATGGTGAAAGTATTACCTTAAAATCTCCTTTTTTCCCGGATAGCGAAATTCTCCGCGCAATTAATATTGCCAAAAATACAGGACTAAACAATTTCCTCATAGATATTGGTAAAAAACATCTTCAACTAATTGAGACAAATCCCACTGACCGATGCTATGTTTGTAAAAAGGAAAACTTTACAACAATTTCCAAATATGCCAGGGAAAATAATTTTGACGTTGTCTTCGACGGGACTACTTTTGATGATAGTTTTTCCTACAGACCGGGACTAAAAGCAATTGAAGAACTCGGCATAAAAAGCCCCATTAAAGAGGCCCAAATTTCTAAAAATGAAATCCGCCAATTGTGTAGATCTTTTAACCTTTCTTTTGCAGAATTACCATCCTTTTCCTGCTTTGCAACCCGATTCCCATATTATGAAAAATTAACTTCAAAAAAAATTGAACAGGTTAAAAAAGCAGAACTTTTTTTTCATCAACAAGGTTTTAAAAAAATTAGAGTAAGATCACATAATAACTTAGCGCGAATTGAAATTGATTTACCTGATATGAAAAAATTTAATGATCCGAAATTACAAAAAGTAATTATAAAAAAACTAAAAAATCTCGGTTTTGATTACATAACCCTTGATCTGGAAGGTTTTAGAAGCGGGAGTATGGATGTTGGAGTTAGGTGACGATTGATTTTAAGAAATAATGGGGGAAATGATGAATAGAGAAATTTTAATAGAATTATTGCAACAGGTACAGGATAAAGAACTGACAGTTGACCAGGCATTATCCAAAATTAAACTAGAACCCCTTGAAAAGTTTAACCACTCTTTAATTGATCGCCACCGGGCTATCAGAAAAGGGCATCCGGAAGTTATATATTGTGAAAACAAAAATTCAAACCAGATATCAGAAATAATAACTCGCCTGATTCCTGACACTTACAACATCATCGCTACCAGAATTGACATTGAAAAAGTTGAGGTTTTAAGAAAATTATCCATTAAAATAGAATATAATAACGATGCCAGAATTGCAATCATTAACAGGAAACAATTTACTAAAAACCGAGGCATGATCCTGATAGTTTCAGGCGGAACTTCAGATATTCCTGTAGCAGAAGAAGCCGCTCTCACAGCAGAAGCAATGGGAAATAGAGTTGAAAGACTTTATGATGTTGGAGTCGCCGGACTTCACAGACTTCTTTCTCATTTAAAATTAATTGATGAAGCCACAGTCATTATAGCAGTAGCCGGCATGGAAGGAGCGCTAGCCAGCGTGGTTGGCGGATTAAATGACAAACCGGTAATAGCAGTTCCAACCTCGATTGGATATGGTGCGAATTTCAAAGGCGTGTCTGCGCTTTTGACAATGCTAAATTCCTGTGCCGGTGGAATTACTGTTGTGAATATTGATAATGGATTTGGCGCTGGTTACGCGGCGGGATTGATAAACAAGCAAATCGAGAATCTCGCTAATAAAATAATTGATAATAAACAATAAAAAAAAGACGGGATTACCATAATTAAGTGGAAAGAATTATAGAAATAAATATCCAATCCTGTTGAAAATAGGAAAATATTATGAAACAACGAATATTATATTTTGATTGTTTTGCCGGAATTAGCGGTGATATGACTGTAGCAGCCCTGATAGATTTGGGGGTTGATTTTGAAAAATTAAAATCCAAATTAAACGAACTTAGAATTAATGGTTATAATCTTGATCTAAGAAAGGTGAAAAAAAATAGTATTTCAGCTTTAAAATTTGATGTCAACCTGGAACAGCATGAACATATACATCGAAATCTTCAGGATATTGAGAAAATAATTACTAACTCCAACTTTAATGAAAATGTGAAAGATATGGCGTTAAAAATGTTTTCAAATATTGCCAGAGCAGAGGCAAAAATCCATGATACATCAATAAACAAAATCCATTTTCACGAAGTCGGAGCAATTGATTCAATTATTGATATTCTGAGTGTCGCATTTTGCATTGATGAATTAAAAGTTGACAAGATTTATTCATCTCCTGCTTCATGTGGAAAAGGATTTGTAAAATGCGCTCATGGAAAAATTCCGGTTCCTTCGCCCGCCACTTTAGAAATTTTAAAAAATATTCCTATTAACTTCACAGAAATTCCAAATGAACTAACAACACCAACCGGAGCTACAATATTGAAAACACTGGTTACCGAGTTCAAAAAAATGCCAGGATTAAAAATATTAAAAACCGGATATGGAGCAGGAAGCCGTAATCTGGAAATTCCGGCTGTTCTCCGGGTTCTACTGGCAGAAATTGATGAAAGCAAAGACCAATTTATTGAATTAGTTACCAATATTGACGATATGAATCCTGAAATCTATTCTTACCTTTTTGAAAAACTCTTTGAAAACGATGCTTTAGATATTTGGTTTGACAATATTATAATGAAAAAAAACCGACCAGGAATCAAATTATCAATAATTTGTAAAGCAGATCACCAACAAAAACTGAAAAATATTATATTTAGGGAAACTACAACTTTTGGAATCAGAGAATATCCATTTTCCAGGACTGAACTAAACAGAAAAATATTTACAGTAGAAACTGAATATGGAGAAATAAATATTAAGGTCGGATATTTAAATGGAAAAATGATTAAATATTCACCGGAATTTGAAGACTGTAAAAAATGTGCAAAAGAAAACAATGTGTCTCTGAAAATAGTTTATGATTCCGCAACATTAAGTTTTTTACAAAATGCTAATAAATATTGTTAATCATTTCTTAATACAGTTTTATGCCCAGAATTATCCTAGTAATAATTTAGTTACAAATATTATAATTATTTCAGACATCACCAATTCATTAAATATGGTGGTATCAGCAAAATAAATCCTACAATTAAAAATATGATTTCCAGTGGTAAAAGCCACTTTGCCCATTTTTCCCAGGAAATATCGGCCAAAGATAATACACCCATCGTAATTCCCGATGTAGGGATTATCATATTACTGAAACCATCACCAAACTGGAAAGCCAAAACAGCAGTCTGTTTTGTCACTCCCACCAGATCAGCCAAAGGAATCATTATTGGCATTGTAAGGGCTGCTTTAGCACTCCCGGATGGTACGAAAAAATTAACAATCGAATGGATTACAAACATCGCCTGTGAAGATACAATAGGATGAAAATTCTTGATCAAACCGGCAAGTGAGTTTAACATTGTGTCGATAATATATCCATCTTCCGCAATTATCAAGATACCACGGGCAAGAATTATGACAAAAGCTGTACCCATCATGTCTTTTGCCCCGGAAATAAAAGAATCAGTAAAATCTTTTACACTCAACTTACCAACAACTCCAACCACCAGGCCGGTTGCAAAAAACACAGCGCATATTTCCTCAATGTACCATTCAAACTGAAGAACTCCAATCACCATAACAAGCATTCCGGCAGTAAATGTCCAAAGTGCAAATTTATGCCTTTTCGTTGCTCCTTTAAAATTCTTAATATCACTAAAATCCAAATCGTCACGTTTCTTTTCATCTATTTCAAAAGTGATACTCTTTTCAGGATTTTTCCGAATTTTATTTGCATATAACATGACAAAAATAATAGCTATGGCTGTACATATAACCCATGTAAAAAGCCTGTATATAATTCCGGAAAAAAGCGGTAATCCGGCAATTCCTTGGGCAATTCCAATCGTAAAGGGGTTCAAAAACGCACCGGCAAATCCGGCACCGGCGCCGACAAAAGGAATCGCCACTCCAACAATTGAATCATATCCCAAAGCTAAAGCCAGAGGCACAAAAATCAGGATAAATGGTATAACCTCCTCACCCATTCCAAAACTTCCACCTCCAAGAGAGAAAATTATCATGAAAATCGGAATAAAAAGAATTTCTATTGCCCTGGATTTTTCATGAGCTTTGGCTACCGATTTAATTGCGGAATCTATGGCTTTTGTTTTCTCCATCACTCCAAATATTCCACCAACAATCAGAACAAAGCCCACAATCAGAGCGGCGCTATGATCTGTAAAAGCCCGAATAGGCGCAGTCAAAACCGCACCAATTCCCTGGGGGTTGGATTCAGTTGCATGATAAGAATCAGCTACAACAACCTGTCGATTATTCACAAGAGTTCTGTCATATTCTCCACTTGGAACGATCCAGGTCATAATCGCCATAAAAATAATAATGGAAAATATCAATAAATAAGTGTTCGGCGCTTTGAATGATTTTATTTTCAAATGTCCCTCATTTTTAACTATTCAAAAATTCCTTCATAACTTTTACCATATATGTTTGATCAGCAGTGCCAGCCATTTCTCTAATAGAATGCATTGAAAACATTGGATGTCCAATATCCATTGTTAAGATGCCTGTTCTGGTTGCTGTTATCGGCCCAATAGTTGAACCGCAGGGTTTATCATTTCTATGGATATATTTTTGAACCGGAATTTCTGCCTTTTTACACAGATCTTCAAAGAAACTGGTTGTTTCCACACTTGAAGCATATCTTTGTTTGGCATTTATTTTAATAACCGGTCCGTCATTCAGTTTATTTTGATAATGCTCGTCCCAATTATCTATATAATTTGGATGCACAGCGTGAGCTCCATCAGCAGACAGCACCATGGATTTTGCTTTGGCGATTAAAAGACTTTCCCTGTCAGCATTGGTGGTAATTACAACTCTTTCAATAATATTATCCAGTAATGGCGATGCACCTCCATTCATTGTAGAGGAACCAATTTCTTCATTGTCAAAAAGTATAATCAAAGAAGTTTTGCCCGGAACATCTTCCATTGATGTTAATGCTTTGATGCCTGCATGGCACATCATAAGATTATCAATTCTACCGGAAACAAAAAACTCATCATTAATTCCATAAAATGATGCTTTTTGAGTATCAACTAATTCAAGTTCAAATCCTTTAATAGAATCAATAGCAATTTTTAAATCCTCAGCAATAATATTTTTTAAATTATCTTCGGTAAATTTCTTTTCTCCAGCCATTGCCAGAATAGGATATACGTGTTTTTGAGGATTAAGAACTAAACCTTTTTCATTTACTTCTCTGTTCATATGAATAGGTAATTGGGGAATTCTGGCAATAACTTTGTCACATTTCCATAAAACTGATTCAGATTTTCCGTTATTATCAATAACAATTCTGCCTGCCAAAGTCAAATCACGGTCAGTCCAGGATGCCAAAAGTGGACCACCATATACTTCAACACCTAATTGAACACAACCAACTTTTTCGAAAACACTATTATTTTTAACACGAAATCCCGGAGAATCAGTATGAGCGCCAATTACACGAAAACCACTTTCACATACATCTTTACCGGCAATCCCGGCTACTATTGCGGTTTCACCTCTTTTAACATAAAATTTATCACCGGATTCCAATTTCCATTTTTGATCTTCACGTAATTCCCTGAAGCCGTTTTTTTTCAATTCATCAATAACATTCACAACTGCATAACTTGCTGTAGGTGATGCATCTAAAAAATTCATTAGATCCTGAGTCATTTGTTTCATTTCTTTTGTAATTTTCATCATCAACTCCAATTATTTATTTAAACTGCCATATTAAATTAGATTATATTTCATAGATATTATCTTTTTTCCTTAAGCAGACCGGACTTCAATCAATGAACAGGGTATGGAGTTCAGAATGCTGTAAAAACCTCAAAATATTAACAGGAAGTTAATAATCTTTATATAATGTTCCAAACCAGAAAGTTACACTTTAATGTCTAAAATCAATGATCAGTTCATTCCAATAATAATGTGAAAACAATGAAAATGACAGGATTCTAAAATGAATTTAACCTTGAAAATTTGGATTATTGTAATTAATAAAGAATACGCAAAAATCCATATCATTAATGCGATTTTAACTCTATTTTAGTTGTGATTTTGTCTCTCTATGACTTTTTTTGATTATAAAAACCCAGAATTATTCCTAAAACTATTGACCAAAGCGCAGCAAGTCCAATCTGAAAAGGTTTAGGTAAAATAAATGTAACAGTATGGGCCGGTATCCAAAACCATAGTAAGGAATAAAACCCTTTATCAAGATTATCCCAGTTTTTTTTGCCGTCAATGAAATTATCCAGTAAGCGATGGGCAATTACCAGAAACGGTCCAAACTGCAAGTTCATGGACAAAGATATTGCAAAAGCATAAGAAACCTTATTCAACTCCGGTAAAAAAGCGTAGTCTGTCAGGCTATCAATAAAGCCATGAAATCCAATAAATGCATATTTTATACAAACTGCCAAAAAGGCCCACTCAACCATTTTCAATATCATTGTAATTAAATTAAATGGGGCAAATATTTTTTTATTAATAATCCATTTGGAAATCACATCGCCAAAAGTTCCGAGTAAGGCGAATTGAATCATTGCTGTTATAATTGGTTTTGCCTGAACTAATTCTATATACCAGTTCATATTCCCTCTCAAATTAACTTTAATTGACAATTCCGTAAAAAGTAAATTTGCTATCATTCTGAATGAGGTACGAATGTTTACAATCAGGTTTTTGACTGAAAGAATCTCCTACAATTATCGACGAGATTCTTTGTTGCTACGCTGCCTCAAAAAGACAACTTCGGACCTTTTTACGATTCCATCTTAATTAATTTATTACATTTTAGATGGTTGCCCGGTACTAGCCAAAACAGAATTCCATAAAGTACCATTTATATCAATCTTTTTCCGTTTTGAAACTGCCAGGGGAATTGGTAAATGGGTGAATTCATTATTCCACAGCCCAACAACCATATTTGTTCGACCTGTCATTCCGGCATGAACAGCGTTATGTCCTAATAACAAACACAGCACTGAGTCGTTAGGATTTGCCGGTACACTTCTTAACATATAACTAGGATCGATATATTTCATATTCACTTCTATAGCGCATTCATAAAAAAACTTTTTTATTTCATCTCTGAGAAAAACACCAATATCGCTAAGTTTTGTATTTCCGGAGCGATCTGTGCTATTTGTTGCTTTAATAAGTTTCTGCCCTGCACCTTCACCAACAACTATAACGGCGTGATGACGTCGCTCAAGCCGTTGTTTCAATGATTTTAAAAATCCATCAAGAGTAAAATCGACTTCAGGTATTAAACAATAATTTACATCACTGGTTGCTAAAGTGGCATTTGCAGCAATAAATCCCGAATGACGCCCCATTAATTTGACTAATCCAACACCATTCCTGGCTCCCCTGGCTTCTACATGAGCAGAATAGATAGCAACTTTTGATTCCGAAACAGCAGTTTCAAACCCAAAAGAACGTTGAACATAAGAAATATCATTATCAATAGTTTTTGGAATTCCTATTACACTGATCTTAAGTTTCCGCTTTTTAATTTCTTCCGCAATATCACGACCTCCACGTAAAGTTCCGTCTCCTCCAATTACAAATAATAAATTAATATTCATCTGCTCTAAAGTATCAACTATATCTCCGGAATCCTGCTCGCCTCTTGAAGAACTAAGAATTGTTCCGCCTTTTAGATGGATATCAGAAACATATTCCGGTGTTAATTCTATAGGAGAATGTTGATATTTATATGAAAGGCCCTCAAATCCATATTTAAATCCAAAAATTGACTTTACCTTGTAATGATGATGAAGACTAAAAACAACCGCCCTTATTACATCATTCAATCCAGGGCAGAGACCACCACAAGATACGATACCACATTTTAGTTTGGAGGGATCAAAATATATCTTTTCCCTGGGACCAGCCATCTCAAATACTGGTACTTCCATATTTGCATCCAGATAAGTCTTTATTAATTTCAGATTTGGTTTATAAATTACATGTTTGTCATCTGAAATAAACTTAACTCTAGTCATCGGTGAAGGTATTTTGCATTTCCCTATCTTTTCAATTTCAAATTTAATTGCGTCATTTTTCATAATATTTTCCTGTTAAAATTATTGACATTTTTCAAGTTTAAGAGCGCTTTTCAATTTTCATATATCATCAACAGCTAAAAATAAGGTAGATTAAACTTCTTTCTTTAATAAATCTACAGCATCTTTAAAAGTTTCCCGATTTTTATCATTCATTTCCATCAATGTTTTATGAGCATCTAACATCACTTTTGCCAGATTTTTTTGTGAATCATCTAAATCGTTAATTTGATTCAGATCTTTTTCAAATTCCATGGGTTGACGAATTAAAACACATAACTTTTCAAAACCTATATTAATTAACAAATCTGTAACATCATTATTTGTTGAAACAACCGTGAGTTTATGATGGAATTTTTTCAAAACATGACAGGCTAATTTTGCTAAAATCCCCAGGTTTGTACTATCTAAATATTCAGCATCAGATAAATCAACTAGGATATCAGAATAGTTATTTTCTGAATAAATTTTATCCAGAAATGCACAAAAGTTGGTGCTTGTTGAATATTTTAATTGACCTGAAAGTTTAAAAAAGTATTTATTATCCGAGTATGCAACTTGATAATCTCCCACTATAAATCCTTTTAGTTTTTTGTTAAAATTAACATCGTTATATCATCCGGTAATTCCTCGGAAGGCAACTTTATTATTTTTAATAATTTTGAAATGTCAACATCAGGAGTAGAAACAGATGAAAGTAAATATTCTTGTTGCTCATTAAGGTCTTTCATAGATAAAATTTCCAGAATGCCATCAGAAAACAGAAACAATTTAAACCTGGCAGGCAATTTAAGGGAATTCTCTTCAAAAGTAGCAATATCCATCAAACCAAGAGGAAGACTTTTGGCATTGATATATTTTGGCTTGTCATAATCATAGATAATCGGAAAAGGAAATTGACCACCATTCGAATAAGTTAGTAAATTCTTTTCAATATCGATGATTCCATAAAATAGTGTCAAATGTTTATCAAGATTCGCCTTAATTATTTCCTGATTTATTTGCTCTAATATTCCTTTAGGTCTTAATATTGTCTGGTCTTTTACTGAATTAAACTGCTCAATATATTTACTAATATAACTTTTTAGTAATACAGTAATAAATGCTGATGAAGCACCATGCCCTGAAACATCTGCAAAATAAAAACAAATATGATTTTTATCAATTTTAAAATAATCCAGAAAATCACCACTTAAATATAAAGAAGGAGAAAGATGATGAGCAAAATGATAATCATCAAAATTTTTATTGTTTTTAGGAAGTAATTTAAACTGAATCGTCCTGCCAGCCTCTTCATCCCGTTTAATTATTGTTAATGATTTATTTAACTGCTTATTAATTACTTCCAACTCATTCTTTTGATCCAGAACTTTTGTTTGTAAATCCAAAACCCTGACACCGGCAAAAATTCTGCTCTTCAGTTCTTTCTCATTAAATGGCTTACTCACATAATCATCTGCACCTGAAATCAATCCGTCAGAAATATCTTCTATTGAAGATTTTGCAGTTAGCATCATAAGGTAAATTGGAAATTCAGGAGGATTTTCTTTAATTTTCGTACAAATTTCCAGCCCATCCATTTCCGGCATCATCCAGTCCACGATTGCCAGGGTTGGCTCTTTTAAATTTTTAAGAGCCTCAAATCCTTTGAGACTATCTGAAAAAATATCTGCATCATATCCCCATTTTTTCAAATAAGCTTTTAAAATCTGACAATTTACTAACTGATCATCAATTGCTATTATTTTCATAATATCTAACTTAAATTAAATTTTGTTTTAACAATTTGTATTTTACCTTCCAATATGCCAATATCGAGTGGTTTAATTTATAATCAGCAAATCCGGTAAATAAATATTTACCCATATAACCTTTCATTTCCGTAGCGATTAGCGCAATAATTACAGTTTTTTAAAAAAATTCGAATCATTTTTATGGATTTTAACATTTAGAGACCATCCATAACAGGCATTTACATATCAAGGAACATTAGATTATAATAATTTTTCTGCAGCATATCAACAGTTAATTGTTTATTATTTAAAAATCACACATTAATTTGTATTATTTAAATACAGTTTCCTATCTTCGACATCAGGAATTGACAATTCCTGATTATCTTCTTAAAATTGCGTTACACTCCTCTTTTCACTTCTTCTTCAGTTATTGCATTAGATTTTTGAAAAAATAGTTTTGGTGTTGTATTTAAAATATCAGGTAATTCCATAAAAGTCCTTATGATTTTATCAAAACAGAACTTCTCTTTATTGACCTCAGAATGAATTCCCTTTACAAGATTGATTAATATGTCTTATTTTTTTTAACAATTTCTTTGAGATATTAGGAGTAATTTTCTATTAAAACAATTTCTCTATTCAACATTGAATATACAAAATCTACACTTACTTACAAGCAGTTGGTAATTAGCCACCAGCAGCCAAAAAATCAAGAAGTCACTTGAATAGATTAAGAAAATATATTAGGTTTATACTGGAATAAATGAATTTTACTTTATGAAAATTTCATATAGAAAAATATTAAAGATATAATTGCGAAAATGTTCATTCAGCAAATATATTCCTATATCAATTGTTTTGGTACTTTAACAAACTTTATAACAAACAAGGAAATAAATGATTAAAACAATAAAAAATCATAAGGTGTTAATCACTAACATTGGACAATTAGTAACCTTTCGGGATGATATCAATAAAATGCAAGTTAGCAGTAATGTTGATATGGCAATATCCGAGGGAAAAATTGAAAGAATTGGTCAAAATATTCCTTCTGCTGACTATCAAACCGTTAATGCAGAAGGGAAATTAGTTACTCCGGGATTTGTTGACGCTCATACACACCCTGTATTTTATGATACACGAGAAAAAGAATATGAAATGCGTATTATGGGTAAAAATTATATGGAAATTGCCAAAGCCGGTGGAGGCATCAGGTCAAGCGTAAAAAGCCTAAGAAACGCAGACCCTATAAAATTAAAAAACAGGGTAAAAATCCGGCTCGATAATTTTTTAAAATTCGGCATAACAACCATCGAAGCTAAAAGCGGATACGGTTTGTCCACACAAACAGAATTGGATTCTTTACGTTTACTAAAGGAATTAGACAAAACTCATGCTCTGGATATAAAATGCACATTCCTGGGAGCTCATGAATACCCTGATGAATACAGGAACGATCATGATGGATATATAGATAAAATTATCAATGAAATGCTACCAACGGTGGCACGAGAAAATCTTGCTGACTACTGTGATGTTTTTTGTGAAGAAGGTGTGTTTAATGTAGAAGAATCCAGACGAGTGATGGAGGTTGCCAAGTATTTAGGACTGGGTCTGAGAATTCATGCTGATGAATTTAAACCACTTGGAGGAGTACAATTAGCCGCAAAATTAGGAGCTTTATCAGCAGACCATTTAACGGCAATTACTGATGAAGGTATTAAATCTTTAATTGACGGCAATGTTGTACCCGTATTACTTCCGGCAACAACATTTTTCCTGGGATCAGATCATTATGCGCCAGGTCGAAAAATGTGGGACCTCGGTTTACCTGTAGCTCTGGCTACAGACTTTAACCCTGGAAGTTCCCATACTCAATCTATGGCTTTTGTGATAACTACTGCCTGTCTTAAATTAAAACTAACACCTCTTGAGGCATTACAGGCTGCGACTATAAACGGAGCAAAATCTTTAAAAATAAACCACTTGGTTGGCAGTCTTGAAAACAACAAATTGGCCGATTTTGTAATCTGGGATTTTGATAATTACCAGTCTATTCCATATTTTCTTGCTGCCAATTCAATTAAGGAAGTTTGGAAAAAAGGAATTAGGGTTTATTAAACTGGTTATATAATATTTAACTTCGCAATAAAGATAAAAAAAAGTAATTTTTATTAATTATTATAATGGAGAAGAAATGGCAAAATTACTTATTGTTGACGACTCTTTTATCTTACGAAGATGGGTAAAAGATATTCTAAAAGAAACTGATTATGATATTATAGAAGCAGCAAATGGAAAACTAGCTTTAGATGAAATTAATCAAACTCCTCCGGATTGCATTATACTAGACTTACTTATGCCTGAATATGATGGAATGTATTTTCTTGAGCAGGCAAAATCTAAAAATATCAACATACCTATTATTATATTATCTGCAGATATTCAAAAGACTACAAAAAAGAAATGTATGGATCTGGGTGCCTTTGATTTTCTTAATAAGCCACCTGAAAAAGAATCTTTAATAAATACAATTAACCGAGCACTATTATCAAATGATAAATAATATGGACTTAACACAAAAACAATATGATACTTTGAAAGAAATTATCAATATTGGTGTTGGTAAATCAGCAGCCACATTAAATGAAATGCTCCAATCTCATATTGACCTGTCTGTTCCAAAAATTGCAGTACAATCAATAGACGAATGTACTGATTTATTATTAAATACTAATTCAATCGACAAATCTCAATTATCTGCTGTAAAAATGAATTTTCATGGTTCTTTAAACGGATGTGCAGAATTAATTTTTCCACAGGATAGCGCCTCTCATCTTGTTTCATCTCTAATTGGAGAAATTCCAACAAATGATGAAGTAGTTGACTTAAAAGCCGGGACAGTTTCCGAGGTTGGAAATATTATTTTGAACGGTGTCATGGGATCTATAACAAACCTTATAAATGGGCATGTTGAATATACACCATTAGAATATTTTGAAGGTGATCATAAAAATATCCTTAGGATTGAAATAACCGATAAGAATACAGTAATAATATTTGCCGATACAAAATTTATTGTAAAAGATTTAAATATCACCGGAAATATTATCTTAATGTATTCAGTTGATACTTTCAAAAAATTAGAAATAATAATAGATAGAATGAATCTGTAATAACCAAAAAATTTTATTAAACTTTAATGTAATTTTTTAAAATTGATTTTGCAATTTTGATCCCATCCAAAGCAGAACTAACGATTCCACCGGTATATCCGGAACCTTCTCCACAAGGAAACAGCCCCTTTGTACTTGTTGACATTAATTGATCTTTATCTCTCTCAATTCTAACCGGGCTGGAACTCCTGGTTTCTGCACAATAAACAGAAATATCTTCAAAATTCATTCTGCCAAACTTTGGTACCATTTTCGGAATAGAATATCTCAATGTTTTATTAATAAACTTTGGTAGAAGAGTATGAATATCAGTAGCCACTACTCTTTTACATTGAGTATCATCAGGAAGAGATGTACTTCCTTGTTTCCCGAGAAAATCACTTAATCTTGAAGCTGGTAATGAATAATTTTCACCACCATTTTTAAATACTTTCCTTTCATAATGCTCCTGAAAAAAAACACCCCCGAGATTCGGATATTCATCCCGTCTATATTTCTTATAATCATCAGGGTTAACAGGAACTATAAATGCAGCATTTGCGTATTTTCCATCACGTTTTGAAAGACTCATTCCGTTAGAAGTTAACATTCCTTCTGATGATGAACAGGGCAAGATTTCCCCGCCAGGACACATACAGAAAGTGTAACAGGCCCGAAATGATTTTTCCGGTCGCCTGGTTAGCCTAAAAGAAGCAGCTCCTAATCCCGGATGATTAAAATATTTCCCATATTGAGATTTATTGATAAATTCCTGAGGAATTTCCAACCTTACACCCATTGCAAAAGATTTTTCCTTCATGCTGATTTTTTTCTCCGAAAGAAGTTTGTACATATCCCTGGCACTATGTCCGGTCGCCAGAATGCAATGATTTGTATTTATAAGATTATTATTTACAACTACACCGGTTATTTCATTATTTTTAATTTCCAGGTCTGATACCCTCGAATTAAAATGAATCTCTCCACCTTTGGAAATAATTAATTTTCTTAAGACCGGAATAATTTCTGATAAAAGGTCACTCCCTAAATGAGGCTCAGCATCAAGTAATATTGATTCAGGTGCGCCACATTTTACTAATGTTTCAAGAAAATATTTAATGGCTCCGGCCTCTTTACTTCTGGCTGTTAATTTTCCGTCGGAAAACAGTCCTGCTCCACCTTCACCATACATTATATTACTCTCCGGATTGAGATTTCCGGTTGCCAGGTAATCATTTACCTGTTTAGTTCTGGTTTCCGTGTCTGCTCCCCGTTCATAAATCACAGGTTTAAGACCATTTTCTGCCAATACCAGAGCTGCCATTAAACCAGCCGGACCAGCACCGATTATAATCGGCGATAATCCTTTATAATTGATAATATTAAAATTATCATTACTAATCTTTGGCGGGTTATAAATCTGCAAATGTTTTGATTTTTTTGGGACAAATCCGGATTTGCTGACAATCTCAATAGTAAGATTATATTTTGGAGTATGCCTGGCGTCAATGGATCTTTTGACTACTTTGAAAGATTCAATATCCTCTTTTTTAATTCCTGTATTCTGAAGAATATAACTTAAAATATGTTTTTCTTTATAATCTAATTGAACTTTTACTTCATATAATCTATAGATCATTTTAACCTCTTTTCTTTATTTTGTCCATCTGTTCAGATTTGATGAAATAAATTCAATAATTTTTAAATTTTCCTCTTTACCTGAACCTTCAATTAATATTGGTTCTCCGAATTTCATTTTTATTGGTTTTTCCCTATGAATAGGTCCTAAATCCTTGATCAATTTTCCATTCCCCCAAAAATCAGTCTTAATAGCAACAGGAATAACTGAGACGCCTGCTTTTTTGGCTAATTTTACTCCCAATGAATTAAACTCTTTTGGATTAAACTTAACTCTTCTTGTACTTTGAGGAAAAATAATTACTGATCTCCCCTGGGATAAATACTCCTGTCCCTTATTCATAACTGTTCTAAAATCGTCTCTTGCGTTTTTTCTATTTACAACAATCGGATTTCTTGAACGCATTATTGGGCCAAAAAACGGATGTTCTACAAGACTATTTTTAACAACAAAAGTGGCTTCATCAGTTATAGGTGCTATGATGCAGGGAAATACCATTGTCTCTAATGTGCTCATGTGATTACTGATAAACACAATCGGTTTTTGACTTTGCCTGATGTTATTTAAGCCTGTAATTTCAAACCGACCACCACAATTTTCTATTAATTGAAAGACTTCGTAAGAAGATAATGCCCAGGCTCTTGTATCATAATTTCCCTTAATTGCATTTTTTCTACTTCTTAATACGTTTGCAATGAATTTACTCAAAAAAACCACCCGTGTATTGAATAGCAGTCTGTCAAAAAATAATCGAGGCTTATCTTTATTTGTATGATAATTATCATTTGGAAAAAGATTCAAATTCAAGATTTTGTACTCCTTTTTAAATCTACTCAATTTAAACTTATGGAATTTTATTTCCCAACCTAAACTTGACAAACAAGTCATGAATAAAGTAGATAAACAATAAAATGATTAAGTATTAGAATTTTGGGGAAAATTTGGTTTAGAATTAACATTTAAGGATTTTTAAAAGTTTTCACAATGTCGAAATTTACTGATCCATTTTTAGAACTGCCAAAAAAGCATCCTGAGGTACTTCAACTTTTCCGATATTTTTCATTCTGCGTTTTCCCTCTTTCTGTTTTTCCAGAAGCTTTCTTTTCCTGGAAATATCGCCACCATAACATTTAGCGGTTACATTTTTCCTGAGGGCTTTAACAGTAGTTCTGGCAACTACTTTACTTCCAATGGCAGCCTGAATGGCTACTTCAAACATTTGACGTGGGATCAATTCTTTTAATTTTCTACAAAGATCACGACCAAAATAATAGGATTTTTCGCGATGAATAATAACTGATAAAGCATCAACCGGATCAGTATTTATTAAAATATCTAATTTTACCAGGTCACTTTTTATAAATCCTATTTGTTCATAATCAAAAGATGCATAGCCTTTTGTAGATGATTTTAATTTATCATAAAAATCGTATACAATTTCACCAAGAGGTAATTCATAAATTACCTGAACCTTTTTCCCGTCCATATAGTGGGTAGTAATATATTTCCCTCTTTTTTCCTGGCAAAGTTTTAAAACAGCGCCAACAAAATCAGAAGGTACAAAAATTTCGGCTTTTACATAAGGCTCTCTGATTTCCTTAATATCTCCGGCTGCAGGCATTTCTGAAGGATTTTCAATCTCCAGAATTTCGCCATTATGCAAAAAACATTCATATTTTACATTTGGCATAGTGGTCACAAGATCAAGATCAAATTCTCTTTCCATTCTCTCCTGAACAACTTCCATATGTAAAAGTCCTAAATATCCGCAACGGAATCCAAATCCAAGTGCAATAGAAGTTTCGGCCTCATATTCCAAAGCAGAATCATTTAATTTCATTTTTTCTAAGGCACTACGCAAATTTTCAAAATCATCACTATCTGTTGGAAACATGCCACTAAAAACCATTGGCTTAATAGGACGATATCCGGCTAAAGGTTCATTGGCAGATTTTTTCAGATGAGTAATAGTATCTCCAACTTCTATATTGGAAATATCTTTGATTCCGCACATTATATATCCCACATCACCGGAAACCAATTTTTCAGTTGCTACTTTTCCCATTTTAAAATAGCCAACTTCTGCAACTTCAAAAGAAAGATTATTAGCAAAAAACTTAACCTGTTCCCCGGCCTTTATCTCACCATCAAACACTCTTACATGGGGAACAACTCCTCGGTAGGAATCATAGTTTGAGTCAAAAATGAGAGCTTTAAGAAAATCCTGAGGATTTGAAACAGGTGCCGGAATACGCTCAATTATTGCATTAAAAAGTTCCTGAATCCCTGTTCCTGCCTTAGCACTTGTCAGGATAATATCACTTTCTTCACAGCCCACAAGTTCAATTACCTGAGACTTGACATCTTCTATCATAGCACTTGGCAAATCAATTTTATTTATAACAGGAATAATCTCCAAATCATTCTCAATAGCAAGGTAAGCATTACTTACAGTTTGAGCTTCCACACCCTGGGCTGCATCGACTAATAGCAAAGCACCTTCACAAGCAGCCAAACTACGGGAAACTTCATACGAAAAATCAACATGCCCCGGCGTATCTATCAAATTTAGAATATATTCTTGTTCATCAAGATGTTTATAATTCATCCTGATAGGATGAGATTTGATTGTAATTCCACGTTCACGCTCAAGTTCCATATCATCGAGAACCTGTTCCTGCATTTTTCTCTTGCTGATAGTGTGAGTAAATTCCAACATTCTATCAGCTAAAGTTGATTTTCCGTGGTCTATATGTGCAATTATCGAGAAGTTTCTTACGTTCATTTCCATAGCCTATAAATATAAAACAACCGAAACGGATTGAAAAGCTATTTTCCATAGCATTTTTCAAAAAATCACAGGTAATTAAAATGTGTTTATAATCTCTTACATAAACCAGAAAATAAGTCAAAATACTATTCAATTTTTGATCTCCAATTACACAAAATCTTAACTTTTTAAAAACATCAAATAAGAAATAAATAGAAATACAATCTACTATTCTAATCTCAATTTTTCCAATTAGTTACAATATCTTTATTTTATTTAAATAGAATGAAGATAACATTTGTATTACATATTTTTTTCAACTATTTTTTTGTCAAATTGAATATTCAAATTTTGAGGTAGTTATTTTAACAGAAGTGAAAGAAATTTCACAAAAAAATGGAGGTTGGATGAAGTTAAGAGGACTTTTTACTTTATTAATTATGTTGATTCCTGTATTAGTATTAGCACAGGGTGTAACAACAGCGAGTTTTGACGGCAGAATCACAGATACCGACGGAACAGGACTTTTGGGGACAAATATTGT
Source organism: Fidelibacterota bacterium (assembly GCA_029939575.1). Classification (GTDB taxonomy): domain Bacteria; phylum Fidelibacterota; class UBA2242; order UBA2242; family JAOZSR01; genus JAOZSR01. The sequence goes on along the minus strand of JAOZSR010000005.1, from coordinate 50,538 downwards.
AATTACTCATATACCATCAGGAACGGTATATGGAAGTTCAACACGTGAAGATGGTTTTTTCAATGTATCAAATGTTCGTGTAGGCGGACCTTATGAAGTAAAAGTCAGTTACATTGGATATGTAACCGCAAGGTTAGAAAACATTTTTCTTAAAGTAGGTGAAGATTACACAGTTAACATTACTCTAGAACAGAAAACAGTAGAAATGGATGAAGTAGTTGTTACAGCTAACAAAGATGGCGTGATCAATGCGGATCGTACAGGCTCAGCCACTTTTATAAAAAGTGAAGACCTGGAAAGTATGCCAACTATTGCAAGAAGTGCAAAAGATCTCACCAGGCTGACACCGGAATCTGACGGAAACAGTTTTGGAGGACGTAACAATCTTTATAATAACTTTTCTTTAGACGGATCAATTTTTAATAATTCATTTGGTTTGGATTATGCGACTCCGGGTGGTCAGGCAGATGCACAACCGGTATCACTTGATGCTATTGAACAGATACAGGTTTCACTGGCTCCTTTTGATATCCGTGAAAGTGGATTTACCGGGGCTGGTGTTAATGCAGTTACAAAATCCGGCACAAACCAGATTAAAGGAAAAGTATATCACTATCAAAGAAATGAAGCCATGATTGGGAAAAAAGTTGGTGATACTGAAACTGAAAATCTTGATTTTAATACAACTCAGACCGGTTTCAGCTTGGGTGCACCAATTATTAAAAACAAATTATTTGTTTTTGTTAATGCTGAAGCAGAACGTCGCGATGAATTGGCACATGGTTTTGTAGCAAAAAAAGATGCAAATCATACAGGTGCAAATGTAACAAGTGTAAATGAGGCTGATATTCAGGCAGTACAAAACAGATTAAGAGATTACTGGGGATATGAACCTGGTGATTATCAAGGATACAATCACGAAACTTATAACAATAAATTCCTTCTAAAAGTTGATTGGAATATTTCTGATATTCATAATTTTTCCTTCAGATATAATTATCTTGATGCGTGGAAAGATATCCTTCCACATCCGGAAGCTATTATTGGTCGTGGTCCTACAAGTTATCGCCTTCCTTTTGAAAACTCATCTTATACAATTGCCAATAAAATTCATTCAGTAGTATCAGAATTACACTCACGTTTTTCCAGTAATCTGTCAAATGATATGTTAATTGGATACACTATTTTTAGAGATGAAAGAAATCCTCATTCTAAACCATATCCAGTACTTGATATTTTTGATGCAAACGGAAATCTTGCAATTACAATGGGTTCAGAAATGTTTTCAACTCATAATAGATTATATCAGGATGTTTTTCAGTTTACCAATAATCTATCATACTATAAAGACAGACACACTTTTACTGCCGGGATAAATTTTGAAATGTTTAAATTTGATAACTCCTTCAATCTTTTCTATTATCCATGGAATACTTTCGAAAGCGTTGATCATTTTTTAAGTACAACCAGGGATGATATTGATTTTGATGCACAGGTTGCAGCTGCTCAGCAAAATGATTATGCATGGGCTTATGTAGATGTTGCTCAATTAGGTCTCTATATTCAGGATGATTATAAATATAAGGACAATCTTAAACTTACTTTTGGCTTAAGAATGGATCTACCTATCTACATGAATGAAATTGATCCTAATGATGAAGTTAAAGACTTTGATGGTTGGGTAAATGAAGATGGCGAATCAGTAAAACTTGATCCTTCACAATGGCCTTCAGCCAATCCTTTATGGGCTCCACGTTTTGGATTTAACTGGGATGTATATGGCGACAGAAGTATGCAGGTTCGTGGTGGATCTGGTATTTTCTCTGGCCGCATTCCTTTTGTATGGCTTGGTAATCAATCAACAAATTCAAGAATTGATCCCGGTTATGAATTCCAGGTAAATGCAACTTCTGAAGGTTTTCATTTTCCACAGGTTTGGAAAAACAATATTGCAGTTGACAAATCCTTTGGTGACGGTTGGATTGCTACTTTTGAAGGATTGATCTCAAAAGATATCAACGCTGTAGTCCATCGTAATTATAATATGTTACCACCTTCCGGTCAATTAACCGGAACTGGTGATACAAGGGAAATGTTTGCAGGTTTTAATGAATCAAATATTTATTCAGCCAGTGCAAATTCTATTGGTTTTCTTGACGCAGGAGTAATTATTCTTGATAATACAAAAAAAGGACATCAATATAACTTTACCGGAAAACTGGAAAAGAACTTTACTTTTGGTTTAAAAGCAAATGTAGCATATACATATATGGAATCAAAAGATTTGACTTCAATTCCTGCAGAAATTGCAGCTGATGCTTTCCAGCGTAATCCTATTGTCGGTAATCCAAATGATCCTATGTTTACTCATTCTCGTTATGGACTGAATCACAGAATTATTTCTTCATTAATGTATAATAAAGAGTACAAAAACATGAAAACTTCCGTTGCTGTATTCTTTGAAGCAGGTAAAGGTAACAGATATTCCTTTACATACGCAGGTGATTTAAATCAGGACGGTATTGCTAATAATGATCTTCTTTATGTGCCTGAAAACGCAAGCGATATACATTTTGGTAGTGTTACAGATGGTATCGCAACAGAAGCTTCTGATGCTGCTGCTCAGTGGGCTGCTCTGGATGCTTTTATTGAACAGGATGATTACCTGAAAGAAAGAAGAGGCGATTATGCAGAACGTCATGGCGCAACTTTACCATGGTTCAGTCAGATTGACGTAAGAGTTATGCAGGATGTAAAATTAAATTTTGCTGACAGAGATCATACAATCCGTCTATCATTTGATATTTTAAATTTTGGAAATATGATCAGTTCAAATTTTGGAGTACGTCAACTACCTAATACCTATAATCCAATTTCAGTAAATGGCGTAGATGCTAATGGAACTCCATACTTTGGTTTTAATACAAATCTTAAAGATTCCTATATTGATGATGTATCTGTGCTTTCAAAATGGCAGATGCAGATTGGATTAAGTTATATTTTCTAATTACAAATAAACCATAGATTACAAAAAAGGCTGTCTGATTAAGACAGCCTTTTTTTATTTGGAAAAGTAATGAAAATCCATTGAATATTTATCTGTTTAATCAATGGGTAACATCAATATTTTTATCAGGTTAGCAATTTAACAAAAGAGTTCATAAACAACACAGGTTTTCTGACTCTATTTAGAATGTGTACAATTCATTTCGGCGGATATAAGTCAGCACTTTTTCAGGAATCAAATGTTTAACCGATCTTCCTGCTTTTAGATATTGCCGAATCATGCTGGAAGAAATATCTGATAGAGGGGAATCCAGAAATTTAACCTGTTTTAAAAGTTGAGAATCAACACTATTTTTAGAAAAAGTGGGCCTAAGTACAACAAGTATTTGAGCCAGGTTTAATATTTCATCCGGTTTTCTCCAGGCATGAAAATTTACCAGGCTATCACTTCCTATTAAAAAAAAAAGATTTTCCTTTTTAATATTGAATTGTTTCTGATATTCTTTAAGTGTATCGACAGTATACGACTTTCCCTTTCTTTCAGATTCAATTTCAGAAATCTCAAACTCATCCCGATTTTCCAGGGCAAGATCAAGCATATTTATCCGATGTTGAATATTAGAATAGGATTTGTTTGATTTATGAGGAGGTAAAAAAGCAGGTATAAAAACCACCTTATCAACTACTGTAGTTCTTAAAACTGTTTCAGCAAGAGATAAATGGGCAAAATGAGGTGGATCAAATGTTCCACCGAAAAGACAAATATTTACCAACGTTTTTCCGTTTTTTTCTTTTCTTTTTCGATTTCAGCAAGTTCTTTTTTATATAATTTATCTAATAATTCAATTTTTTCGCCGGGATTTATTAAGGATTTTAACTTTGAATCCTGGCTGTTTATAATTTCATCTTTTTCTCTATTAACTTTGGCATAAAGTTTTTGATATTCTTCAAACTTTCTCAATTGGATTAAACAACGGGCTTTTTCCACCTTGGCTAAATATGCCCAATCAGTATCATAATATTTTTTCAACATTTTATCAAAATATATAATTGCTGAATTATATTCATTTAATTTCCGATAAAGGCGTCCACTTTCATACAATTTTCTGGCAAGCTTATTTCGTACTTCCTCTATTTTAATCTCAGCATCCGGTAAAAATTTACTATGTGGAAAAGTATCTACAAACTCCTGTAATCTCTGGAATGCCTTATGAGTACTTTCCTGATCCAATTGATATTTTGGAGCATGATTGATATAAGAAATCGCGATTTTGTAATATGATTCTTCCACCAGAGGACTATAAGAATAACGCTGAATTAATTGTTCATATTCCGAAATTGCCAGCAAGTATTCTTTCTTTTGAAAATAACATTCGCCAAGATAAAATTGTGAATCATCAGCCAGATCACCACCCGGGCTGTTTAAAATAACCATGCTAAATTTTTCAATCGCTTTTTCATATTTCTTTTTCTTAAAAGCAATTTCGCCTTCTTCAAAATACTTTGAATAATCATTATATAGTTCCGGTTGTTTAGAACCACATCCTGTTAATATCAATAATAGTAAAGTTAAGCAGATAAATTTCAATTTATCAAATTTCACTCTATTTCTCCTATTGTCAATTTTTTTTATCTATTATAAAAGTAAAATATTTTCACTCTAATAATTTTTCAAACTAAAAAAGTAATGAAAATTTAACTCCGCGAACGAAATTTTTATACCGGACATCTGTCATTAATCCCATATCCCAACTTACTTTGCTGGCTTCTTCCGATCGATATTGTTTTGCTGCTATCTGGGCATGCAGGGCGCTAAATAAATGATTAAACATAACAGCAGTGGCAAAATTAGTTGCCATTTTCAAAGATTTGTTAGATTTTTCTCTTTCTGAAAGATAATAATCCCGGTTATCTGATACAACACATACAGTATCACCAACACTATGAAAATCTTTAAAATCATCCCATCCGCAGGAAAACTGGTGGTATTTCCCAATATTTTCATAATAATCCCTGGTTTTTACAGGTGTAAGTTGTCCGTTTTCTGCAAGATTAATCAATTCAAATGTATTTTTGCCTGTGTAAAATTCCAGTGAATCATTAGCCATATAAGCATTGTTATTATATTCAACCCAAATGCTATGTGATCCTTCTATCCCACAAAAAGAATAGTCATTGGTATTACTTATAGTAAGCCATTCAGCCAGGCTCCAATTTTCATCAGCATAATTTTCATATTTATCTTTGATATTCTGTCCTTTATTTTTCTGAGAAAAATATCCTGCCCAAAATAATGCCTCTGCTCCAAAAAAACCTAATGCCCGCATTTTTTTTCCGGAATAGAATTCTCCGGCTCCGGGAAGCACTATTGACATTAAAAATGCTAATCCGGGAGATTTTTCATAAGTAAAATCAATACTATCAGCTTTGAATTCATCCTGCATTCTTCCATATTTTATAGAACCAAGCAGCATACTTTGTTCAGATGATGGTTGCAGAACAGATCCGCTACTCATCACCTGTCCAAATCCAATTGCAGATAATAAGAAAATTATCCCAAATATTTTAAAATTATTTTTTTTCATTATCTATACCTCCATTATAAACCAAATAAAATTGTCAAATATGTTCGCCATTCTCTACCATATTCCAATTGCTGATATTGATTGTCTTCAATTTTGAATTTATCCAATCCATAAACACAATCAAAACTAATAGCTGTCGGATAGGCATAAAAAGAAAAGCCACTAAATTTTAATTCAATCCCAACATCACTTTTAAAATCTTTCCCAATATTTGAAATCACATCTATTGGTGACGATTTAAATTCATCCCATTTCAAATCAGGATAACCCTGAATATCATCAAAGGCATTTCCGGATTCAACAAATAGCCCCAAAATACTATTCTGCAAATTAAAAGGTCCTATCTGAATATCCTTTTCTAAAAATATCGGATACCTCAATGTATAATGAAAACTCAAAAGGTTTCTACCCTCAATACTATAAAAAGGATATCCACGCAAACCAGGTAATCCTCCACCGAAAAAATTGAAGAATGAATCAATATTCCGATTTGATATCCAACCGGCTTTCCATTTAAAATTCCCAATCAAATCCGAAATAACAGGTATCTTATGATGCACAACACCTTCCTGCTCTAATTTCCAATAATAATTTTTGCTAAATTGAGTTTCCAAAGTTCCATAACTTCCATTAACATCAAAACCCTCAATGAAACGGTCATAATTTCTGTAAATACTAGTTGTTATCTGCATCCCGTTATTTGGATTAGTTTCCTGGTTAACCGAATACATTATTTTTTTAAAAATCCAGTCAAGTTTAAAATTTATACCCTTATAATAATCATAAGTAAAACCATTTTGATAAATACCTTCTTCTGGAATTCTTTCATCCGTGGCAGTACGAAACTTAGATAATATCATATCAAAACGAAATTTGTTAAATCCTTTTGATGGCAATGACGCACCCAGTACAGATTGGATTAGATGAAATGTATAATCAAATTCTATTGGATAAGAACTAATAGTATCCTGGATACCAAATTTACTGCGACTCATACTATAAATTTCAAAATAAAAAGTTGGTGTCCATTGATGATATTCAACTAACATTGCCAGGTCTTTGTCACCTTGTATATTTCCGGCAATTGCTCCAAAAACATTAAACCTGTCTATTATTTCATTAGAAAAAAAATACAACCCCGGTTTTACAGTTCCATAATCAAGCATTAATTTCGGCATTAAAAAATATTTGGAAAAGCGGTCTTTATACTTTGTTTCCTCTAAATTATTTAATGAAGCAACATATGACATTTCAGGAATATTTTCCTTATACTCAGGTTTATATCTGGATAGACTAATATCTAAGGGTTTGGGATTCTCCAAAACACTTATTCTATATTCTGATTCATTAAAAAGGGAAAAGCACAAAACTCCTTGTTCATTTACAGTTGGCATAAAAGCCCCACCAAGTACATTTGTAAGAAGTTGCGTTTCGCTATTATCAAGTGATTTGCGATAAATATTAAAAATTCCGGTTTGGTCAGATGAATAATAAAGCCATTTCCCATCAGGACTATAAAAAGGATTACGTGAATCGTAATCTCCATTAACCAACAAACTGATTTTTTCCGATTCAATTTCATAAACAAAAATATCACGCCCATGATTTATAGAATAATCAAAGACAATTTTTTTACCATCAGGTGAAAAATTTGCAGCAAAAAGTTGTTCACCATTAGAAAAATCAGTTATAACAGTTTCTTTTCCTTCTTCATCAAGGTTCCTGATTACAAGATTTGAATTTCCATCTTTAATCGTAACAAAAACAATTTTTTCTCCACAGGGAGAAAGTATAGGGTTTATTGCCCGGCGAAAAAAAGTAATCTGTTCCTCTTCTTTGTCAACAAGATTCAAGCGATAAATGTCATAAAATATTGACCCGACTTTGTTTGGTAAACTTTTTCTTGAATAATAAATATATTTCCCATCCGGTGAAGGAGAAACCCTGGAACGAACATTTTCTTTTATTAATTCAGACTTTTGAGTTTTAGTATTATAAACATAAAGAGATGTATAATAAAATGAATCCATCCCTTTATTGGAGAGAAAATATAATAAAGAATCTCCAGACCATTGAGGATAAATCTGGGTAGTAGCACCTTTTTCCAAAATATCCCCAATAACAGAATTCTCCCGGATAGTTTTTGTTAATTCATTATAATTATCTGTTATTTGTTTTTTCCACTCTTCATGAATTTTATATCCGGAAATCCCTGTCTCTTTTTTTAGAGCATTACTAATAGAAATTTGCAATGGTGTCGATATTCTATCCATTAAATCAGGACAAATATTATCTCCAAATCTCTTATTTAAATAACGTACAAATGCATATCCCTGATTATAAACAGTTTCATTTCCTATTCCCCGTTTCCCAAACGAGCCCATTTGGTTAAGAGAAAGGATATTGTCATATAAAGCTCTGTCTCTCATTAACATATCTCTATGTGTATCCCAGAGATCATTTCCGCAACCAGGGTACATATTTTGTGCAATTCCTTCGGCCAGCCACATAGGTATCACCAAACCGGGCATCGGATAAGAGGCGATAATCGAAGGGTAACCATAGATCACATCATCTCTTTTTTCTTTTTCATAACCAATTGCCTGGAAGTAAAATCCCGGTATATTACGGGAAAATTTCATCCCCTTTTGAAGTGATACAATATGAGAAAATTCATGGGTGATTACATCACGTAACCAGCTGTGATTCCCGCGTAATAAAAAATTTAAAGGTGAAGCCCATATTTCTATTTTATTATCATAATAATATGCTGCTCCGTTGGAAACATCATCAGTATCTTTGATAACTAAATCAGTTTTTTTATCAGGTTGAAAATCATAATATGATGTAACAGGTTCATAAATCGACTCAGCGATCTCAGCACTTTGTTGTGCTGTCCATTCTGCACCTTCATGATAATGAACACTAAAATGTTTTGTTTCAAATGTTTTCCACTCTAATTCCGGATGATTATATCTAAAAATTGAAAATTGTGCAAAACTATTTGCCGGAATTATTATTAAGATTATGAGTAAAACGCATAATACGTGTCTTTTTAATATATTCATATTATTTTATAACCATTATTTTAACAATTTTTGTCTCTGTTTCTGATCCGGAAATTGCTTTGACAACTGCAAAATAAACTCCACTCTCTACTCCGGAAACATTCCATTTTTTCTCATTGTACTCAGCAATTTTTGGATTTGAATCATGAAAGGAGGTTATAAAATCACCAGCTAAATCAAAAATGTCAATATCAATTTCACAATCTTTTTCAGTATAATACCTGATAAATGTCACATTTGTTCCTTTTACCGGATTTGGCCAGTTAAAGGTTTTTTGCTTATTTAGAAGTTCACCTGATAATGATAGAGTATTTCCCGAAATCGGACTATAATAAAAATTATTTATCTTATTTCCACCAAAGGCATTCCAGGAATTTTCTGATAAATATTCATCAGAAATTTTTTGACAAATTAATTCCCGGTTATCATTATTTATTGCCAGGTTATATACTCCATTTGAAGAATTGATTAAAATCTGGTCAAACTTGTTATGATTTGCAAAAACAAGTGGAAAATTTTCTACCATATTTCCTTTATAATCATAGGACACAGTCCCTACATCCTGAATATTAGTAACAATATCCAAAACACCATCACCATCAATATCAGTTGTAAATAACAGAGAATTAAAATATTTAGTACTATAAATATTTGGAATAGTAACAGGAAAGTTTTCTTCAATAACTAAATTTTCATTTAAGGAAAAAATTCTTAAACTATCTCTGACAATAATTTCAACCCGTCCATCAGCATCAATATCAGACAAAATCGGATATCTACCTGAAAAATCAGAAATTCTGCTGATTTTATTCATTTCTTCGGTTAGTGGATCAGTAAAAAGTATTATAGAATTGTCACTGCTAACAACTATATCAGGGCTGTTATTTTCATTAATGTAACCAACTACAATATTATTGCTTAAACCGGGTAATTCTTCAATCTCATCAATTTGATAATCACCGTCAATAGTTACCAAAATATTATCATCGGCAATAGCAAATGTCTTATTTTCCATACCTGCAATATGTCCAATTTTATAGTTGTTGTTAACCGGTTTAAAAGTATGTTCAATCAGGGAATAACTGAAAAGTTTATTTTCAGAATCAAATCCCCCAAAAAGTATTTCATTAACTCGTGGAAATAAATTTCCGGTTAATCGAATATCACCGATAAATACACATTTTATTAAGTTTATATCAGTTTCACTTACTTCCCAGTAACTAATTACGCTGGTAGAGTCAATTTTTCGGGAAAAAAGAAAAAGTAAATTTTTGTCATCATTATTAACAACAAGACCTTTTGACCAACATAGACTATCAGTGGGAATTGCCAGGGAAGTTTTTGTATATAATTCACCTAAACTATTGTAAAGGTAAAGTGAATCGGTAATCAGGATAAATTCTTCGGAATTATCTGTATCATCCAGATCACATCCGGTTATGTGAGCATTTGGAAAATTAGTGGCAAGAGGATAATTATCAACATTATTTTCTCTTGAAATTACAAAATTCATTATTTTGCCTGCATGCCCGATTTTTTCGATCTTAATTCCGGTATTAGTTAAATCATTTGCTCTGGATGAAGGATTAGAATAATCCGTAAAAGATACACTTTTAATGCTATCTTCAGGAAAATCAGGATTTAATTCCCAGAAACCATCATTCCCGGCAAACCACGGGTCAAAAAACCAACCAATATCAACAGGTGAGCCAAACATCATAGCAGGATAACCCAAATCCTGTGCTCCATCTCCTTCTTCCAGATCAACACCGCGATTTTCTTTATCTACATTTACAGTATTGTCAGACAGGTTTGCATTAATAATATTTTCGTCAATATGCCAGATTAGCAAACCAGATCCCGGTAAACCGACATCATAGTTTTCCATTGACATTAGAACACCGGTTTCTTCACAAAATTCTGTGTTTGCCGAGTCTTTGATCAATGGTAATAATGGAGGCCATTCATCTTCACCATTTTCCACATAAATTCTATATTGAATACTGTCAAGACTGACTCCGGGTCTCACATTTGCATAGCGATTTTCAACCAGGAAATACTCATGATTATTAATTGGGATCTTCCACATTAAAGTATCAGAATTTGATTCTGCATGGTGCAGACTAACTTCCTGGAAAGATCCGGCAACTACAGGCTCAACCCATCCCAAAAAATATCTTGACCAGGCAGTAGGAACAGCGGCTGCCAGACCATTCAAATTTGCTGAACCCTGATCCATCAGACCAAATTTTCCAATCCCGGTATCACCGGTATTAGTATCATATAATCCGGGTAATCCTAAATAAAATCCAACCATAAAAGCAAAAGTACCATTCAATCCCATCTGGTATTCACAGGGATTAGCAGAACTACCAAAAACATCTTCCCAATTGTCATAGATCAAATGATTTTGACTTTCCGGTAAAATAATTCCATCTGAGATCAAATGACTTCCATTATCAACTGAAATTCCTGGGAGATCATCATTGTCAGAGTTCATTCCAAGTCGAATATCATTAATATTCATATAAGCAGAAGGAATATCATAAGGAGTAGGGTCAAGTTGAATGGAAAAGTCCTGTCCAACACCGGCATGAAATATAACTACAAGGTCATAATCAGAATAATTAATGTCTGAATCGGCTAAAATAATAGATTCAGTAAAAAGCCTGGCTAATCTCACATCAATTGAATCTTTCTCTAAAAATGGGTGATAATAATCCATTTTATGGGAAAGTTGAAAACTTTTATTCTCTTCAAGAGGAAATATCTCCGAATTCATTGTGTCAATATTAAAATTACCCCTGGAAACCTGTTTATAATAGTTTGAAAGAGATTTAATATGTGCTTTAAAATAACTGCGATTATGAGGAGGAGGGTCTATCCAGATATTATTACATAATGTATCGGTAATTTCATTTTTCAGAAAATCACCATCACCGGTAGTACCATCATTTTCATCACTCTGAAAAGAAACTCTCAGGGCGCAAATTTTGATGCTTCTCAAATTTTTAGCGACTTGCTTTGAAACTGTTTTTTTATTCAAAAAGGATAATTTTATATTATTCACAGGATTGTTGGCATATAACCCAACTGTAACTGTTAATATTATCAGTAAACTAAGAATATTTTTTTTCATTATTTCCTAAAATTTCATATTAATAGAAAAATGCATTGTATTTGCTCTTGGATGTCCCTGATCTCCATAAGTATATCCAAAATCAAAACCCATTCCGGCATAACGCAATCCGGCTCCAAAAGTCGGAACAGGATATTTATCTTTCATCAAAATTTTCCCGGGTTTATCATAGATAAAACCACAGCGAATTGCAAACAGGTTGGAGTACCAATATTCAACACCAAAATTATGAGTAAGTTTTTCTATCTCTTTTGACAGAGAACCGTCGTTTGTATCACCATCTTTATCTTTATCACCAATTCCGTCTGCTGCAGAATCTTTTAATAAAAACCAATCATCAATCCATGAAGTAAAAATACCAGTATACCATTCTTCTGAATGAGCATGCTCTCTTTTTCCATCTTTATTATATTCCCCACCCGGAAAAGGCAATCCGTCTTCATTATATTGCCCGACTTCTCCATCGCCATCAATATCCCGGTCTGGATATGAAGCAACTAACAGTTTGTTCATATCATAGGTGATCGATAATTTATTATATTCCTGGTCAATAGCCCGAAAATTAAATCCCAATTTTAAATTAGTAGGCATTGGGTCAGCCTGAGCAACATCAATAAACGAAATTTTTGGTCCAATATTAGAGATTGAAGCTCCCAATATGAGATTTTTCAATAAAAATTCTTTTTTCATATAGCCAACATCAAAAGCAAAATTAGTTGAAGCACCTTTCCCTTTTTCTGCTCCGGCAAGGAAATCTGTCAGGTGCTGATGGATCATTTTAATATTTATACCAAAAGAAGTAGTTCTTGATAATCTAGAGCCATAAGATGCAGTGGCAGCTAACATATATGAATCAAATTCTCCTAAAACATTGCCCTGTTCATCTGTAGCAGTTTGTGTACCAAGATTCATCATGGTAATATTAGCTCCTACAGTACCCACATTTTCGATATACATTCTACCACCAATAAAATCATAATACATATCACTTGCCAGATTTGGCAACCAGTTTGTATGCATGGCTGATATTTCATGACCTTTTAGAAAGCCTAATCCCGCAGCATTAAAATATGTAGCATAAGTATCATTCGCAATAGCAGCACCTGTTTCACCCATTCCGCAAGACCTGGCACCGGGATTTATCAATAGCCAAATCGCACCAGCTTCACTTTGTGCGAATAAAGCACAATTCGTGCTTATTAATATAACGATAAATAAAAATATTTTTTTCATTTCTTCCTCCTAAAGTAAAAACCGAATAACAAAAAGGCATTCGGCTTTATGTAGAATAATAGTTTTAAATCTTTATAAAATTTTATTTTAATTTTCAGATGGTTAACAATTTTCTATTTATTATCTCTCCAATAAGACCGCATAACTTAATTTGATTAAACTCATTTTCCAATAAAAACCTTAATATTTTTCTGCCTCTTCAATTAGCATAATTGGAATATTATCCTTTATTAAAAATTTTAACTGACATCTTTTGCAAATAAGCAAATCTTTTTTTGTTTCGTATTCAGGTTTACATTTACATTTTGGACAAACTAAAATATCTAATATTTTTTCAGATAACATAGATTTTTTCTTTTCACAACTTCAATAAATCCACATGATGGACATTCTTTTTACAGTGATTGAAAATATTTGTTCCAAACAACAATTAAATTTTTATTCGGATATGTTTTCAATCTGACTCATAAACTCGTCAAGATCTTTAAATTTTTTATAAACTGAAGCAAATCGAATATAGGCTATTTCATCAACATCCTTTAAATGTTTAATAACTAATTCCCCAACGAAATGAGATATAACTTCTGCTCCGCTCACCTCTTCCAGCTCTTTTTCCACATCCATTACAATAGAATCAATTTTATCAACCGGAATTGGACGTTTATTACAGGCAATTTTTACACTATTATATAATTTCTCCCGACTATATTCTTCACGCCGTCCATCATTTTTGATAATAACAAGAGGGTGCTCAACAATGTATTCATAGGTTGTAAATCTCTGTCTGCAATCTAAACATTCTCTACGCCTTCTGATTGCATTGCTTTTTTGTGCTGTTCTGGAATCGACAACTTTTGTTTCAGTTGAACTACAAAAAGGACACTTCATAAATCACCCGTTTTCTAATGATCAGCATATAATGGAAATTGGTCACAAAGATTTTTGACTTCCATATATACTTTTTCTTTTTCTGTTGTATCTTTATAATTACTAATTACTCTGTCAATTAATTCCGCAATAACTATCATCTCAGGTTCTTTCATTCCGCGTGTTGTCATTGCTGCTGTACCCATTCTTATTCCACTTGTGATAAATGGACTTCTTTTATCAAAAGGAACCATGTTTTTATTGGTTGTTATTCCAGATTCTTCCAAAGCATTTTCAGCTTTTTTGCCCGAAATATTTTTATTAGTTAAATCAATTAAGATAAGATGATTATCTGTACCACCGGATATTAAATTAAAATCCTTTTTCATCAGCTGTTCTGCTAATTCCTTAGCGTTTTTGACAATTTGCTGAGTATATTTTTTAAATGATGGCTGCAGCGCTTCTTTAAAAGCAACCGCTTTGGCAGCAATAACGTGCATCAATGGGCCACCCTGTATTCCGGGCATAACATTTGAATCTATTATTTCTGACATCATCTTTGTGCGACCAGATTTTGGGGCAACAATACCAAATGGGTTTTCAAAATCTTTTCCCATTAATATTAATCCGCCTCTTGGTCCGCGAAGAGTTTTGTGGGTTGTTGAAGTAACAACATGACAATGAGGTAATGGCGATGGGTGAATTCCTGTAGCAATTAATCCTGCAGGATGAGCCATATCTGTTACTAAAAAAGCACCTACACTATCTGCTATTTCACGAAATTTTGCAAAATCAATAAATCTTGGATACGCACTGGCACCGGCAATAATCATTTTTGGTTTATGTTCTTTTGCCTGCCTGGCTAACTGGTCATAATCTATTCTACCAGTGTCAGATCTAACTCCATAGGAAACAATATTAAATAATTTCCCTGAAAAATTGACCGGGCTTCCATGAGTTAAATGACCACCATGAGCAAGGTCCATTCCCAGTACAGTGTCTCCCGGTTTTAGAAGGGAGAAATAAACTGCCATATTAGCCTGGGAACCGGAATGAGGTTGTACATTTGCATATTCGGCGTTAAAAAGCTCTTTAACACGATCTCTGGCTAAATTTTCTGCCGTATCTACAGCATCACATCCGCCATAATATCTTTTCCCCGGATAACCTTCAGCATATTTATTTGTCATGATCGAGCCAGCTGCTTCAAGAACAGCTGAACTGACAAAATTTTCAGATGCTATTAATTCTAATGTTCCTCTTTCTCTTTTTAATTCTGCCTTAATCGAAGCCATGACTTCGTGATCTTGTTGCTCTAAAATTTTAAAATCCACTTATACCTCCGGTTTATGAATTTTTTTTACTCTCTTTTGATGCCGCCCAGCTTCAAATTTTGATTCTACAAAACTTTTGAGCATTTCTTTAGCCATATCAATTTGTATAAAATCCGCTGGTAAGCAAATAACATTAGCGTCATTATGTTGTCTTGTAAGTTTTGTAACTTCAAGATTATAACATAATGCAGCACGGACTCCTTTATATTTATTGGCAGCCATACTCATACCAATCCCGGTACGACAAATTAATAGCCCGAAATCTATCTCTTTATTAATTAGGCTTACGCATACTTTTTCAGCAAAATCGGGATAATCTACCGAATCTGTTGTATATGTACCATAATCTTCAGTTTGAAATCCGGATTCAGATGCAAATCTAATTAATTCGCTCTTTAGTTTCACACCACCATGATCAGAACCGAATCCAATTTTTATTAGTTTTTCTTCGCGCTTTCTGTAATCCAATTATAAGCATCTCCTCTTGGACGAAAATTTGCACGTTTACTACCATCAGCATTATACCTGTTCATAAACCAATTTTCACTTGTAGGAATTAAGTACTCCTTTAAATAGTCAATGCGAGTCTGGACACTTGATTCACCGCCACTTAGAGCTTTACGGTAATCATCATAAGCTAATTTATAAACTAATTTATCTTCAAAAGTTAATTTCCCACTACTGGCATTAAAATCTGCAGTTGCGTAGTAAATATCACCTCTCAGTTTATATGATTGTGGTGAACCTATTGTTTCGACAGCTTTGCTTGCCCATTTAAAAGCTTCTTCAAAATTTGCCATATCACTATAGCCAACTATAATATTTTTAAAAATATCAATATTTTTAGGTGCTATTGCCTTAATTATATGAATATTTGTAGTAATTGATTTATCAATATCTCCAGTGGTTTTATATAAATCTGCCAATTTATTCCAGGCTTCCATATTATTTCTGTCCGCCAAAGTAACTTTTTCTAAAACAGCAATAGCAAGTGCATATTCCATCTTATCTGTTAGAGCATTAGCATAATCAAGACCTGTACGAGTTGATGGATCGTTTTCCCAGGCTTCTTGTTGGACTACAATAACATCTTTTCCCTGCTTTTGATAAACTGTTAATCTATCATTAATAACTTCTTGATTTTCTGGATCAATTTCTAATATCTTTTCAATAGCCCAAAGTACATCGTCAAAACGATCAACTTTGAAATAGAGTTTGATTAGAGTTTTATAAAATTCAATATTAGATGGGTTTCTTTCTGCCATTATTTCATATTCTCTAATCTCTAGATCAGTTTTACCCTGTCTCCGATAAATGTATGCTATACTTTCGTGTAAAGATTCTCTCTCCGGCAGATATTCTGTACCGTGTTGATAAATATACAGCGCACTATCCAGGTATACAGAATTTTCTTTTGCCATTTGTAAATAGGCTCTTCCCATATATGGAAAAATATCCGCAGCATAATCTTCAAGACAGTTATAGTCGAACATGCGTTTATAATTTTTTATTGTTCCTGCCCAATCTGAGTTTTGATAATAACTGTATGCAAAACTTAGATATCGATCACATTTACTTTTATCTACATTTGAAACTTCTTTTTCAGCCGCTTTTGTACTTTCTTCTGATTCTACCGGAGGTGGAACACAATTCATTAACAAAAAACTAATTAATAACAAAATAATTAGCAACCCGGTTTTAAAATTCATTCTTTTCATATCAATCCCCCTAATTTTTAATACCTTCTAAAACTCCTAAACCACAATCCACCAGTAGTAACTCCGATATTTAGTGAAATTACTTTTTCTTCATAATTTTCTATAAATCCGTTTCTGTTAGCCATGGATAATGAAATATCAATTCTATTTAAATTCTGATAAAATGGAATTCCCAATCCAATACTAACACCTGTTTCTTTCAAATTATCCGGATTACTGATTGGATAACTTTTATAATATAAACCAGCGCGATAAGATAATTTATTCAAAAATCGTTTAGTGTTATTAATTGAATTCTTCTCTACTCCCATTCCAAAATAACTGAAATTTTTAGCATCTATGGGCTTAATAAAATAAAAATCATTAAAAACATCTGAGGAAATAAAAGAGTATTCAAAATCAACTGTAAAATTAATTTTTGATGGAGTTGATTTATAGAGTCCTAACCTTATAAAATCAGGATATTCCGCTGTTTTTTCATCATAAGTATATTCAGGTCCGGCTTCAAAAAATTCTACATGTTTATATTTAAAAACAAGATTTTTGTTAAAATAAGCAGCAGCCCCCATGGATTTGTTAATATTATGCCAGGCCACTCCAATCCCCAATTGAGAAGCTTTGACCTTTGTTCTTCTTTGAAATTGACTATCAAGATTCCCGGTTAGATCAAAATCAGAATTAATTTTTGTAACAAATTCACCAAAGAACAATCTGTTTTTCAGTCCAACACTAATTTGAGGACTTATCTGGTATCCTGCTCCAAAAAAGATTTCAGAAATACCACCTTTGATTTGCATAATTGATTCATAATTTACAAAATTATCATAAAAAGCAACCGAATCCAAGGTAGACCCAACACTATTTATTCGCGTTCTGGGAACAATACCAATAGCAACACCAAGATATTCTCCCACCGGAAATTTAGTAGTAAATCCATTTAATTTTGTCAGATAACTATCGGTGTAATCACCGGAAGACATCAAATAATCTGAATTTATCTGACCACTTAAGGATGTAGTAAAAAATCCGGTCCAAAGAGCAGGATTTAACGAATTTAAAGCTACTGAATCTTTGACAGCACTTCCCGTATATCCAATACCCATAGACCTAACAGATTGGGTGTTACATTCCATTCCAAAACCATAGGCAGAATAATTAGATGTTTGTCCTAATAAAATTGTCATTGAAAATGTTAAATATGCTAAAAAATATCTCATTCTTTTATCTGTTCCTTTAAGGTCAATATTTCAAGCCAGGGGCGTTTTGTTTCATCAAGACACGAACTACTATACAGGCTTAATAAGTCCAATTCATTCATATCTGAAGGGCTAAGAAAAATTTCATAGTCCTTTATTCCTGTTGGTCCTGGTGTGTTTCCATTAATATTATTTAAAATGTCAATAACTACTGCAGTATCTGATAAAATTGATACAGGACTATAAGCGCCATAATAATTATTCACTGTAGGAAGATATAATGAATCCTGCCATGAAAGAGTATCCGGATTAGCCCAGTTTACTTTGATATCTGTATTTGTTTCATAATTATTGTAACTATTATCATTATCAATTGACAAATGCAATTTAATTTTTACAATAAGAGTATTTGTATCAGGAATATCCTCAGATAAATCAAATTTAATAAATGTATGCTTCCTTGCACCATTACAAAGATATAACCGCTCATTTTGTTCTGGTAACTGTTTAAAATCAATGATGGAAATATCACTGCTTACTATTATAGTGCTGGTCACATCATAGGTAGTATCTTTAAATGTAGTATCAGTACCGGAAACAGTATAATAATTAGTATCAGTATGTGCATATACTAATTTAATTCGTGGATACAGGCTACTTTCCCCTGATGTAATATTAAATATTTCGGCTGATTTTCCTTTTAATGCAAATTCCAGTGAAGAATTTAGTGTATCATCAGGATAAATATCAAAATCCAGGTTAAACCCATATTGCGATAAAGTATCTTGAAATAGCTCACCATCTTGTTGTGTATAAATTAACTCATCCAGATTGAAGTTATTAATATTTGAGGAATCTTCATTCCACTCACCTTCATTAGCCATGTCAATTAAATAAAGGGCAAGTTTACCGCTAATATCTTCTAAAGTATCAGCAGCAAAAAGATTAAGTTTAAATTCCTTTATTACATCAATACTGCCATCTAACTCCGGCATTGATGAAAATTTCAACAAACTATATGAGGAGCACCAATCGTCTTCACCAAGAATTAATATTTTACTGGTTCCAATTTTAGGATCAACAGTAAAAGTGGTATCTGAAATAATATCATCAATCCTGTAGGTTAAAAAAGAGGAGTCTGGGTCAAACAATGATTGTGAAGGAAGAGTTGGAACTTTTTCTTCACAGCCAGTCAGAAAAACCAAAACTAATGCCATTATGAATATTATGTTAGTTTTTGATACTATTTTTGAATTAAGGACTATTTGTCCATTTTTAATTTTATATCTATAGTTTTTGTACAATTTTAATAAACTCATCTGCAAATTTCTGCCATTCCTCTGGTGTATTATTATTTATCTTATAGGTTGAAATTTTTCCTTTTTCCATTTCTAAAACTTTTCCCATTTGAGCATTTTCTTTATATTTTTCCAACAGACTCATATCATCATCATTATCCAGAAAAATAACATGATCGCTACATGGAATTGAAGCAGCAATACAATCTAATGTATTGTCTTCACTATAAGTCTTATCAAGATTCGTAAGTCCTACATCCTCATACTCTGACAAATTAAATTTTGACGACTCTGTTTTGGAATGAATAATCTGGACAATTTTTACACCTTCAAAATAAGTTTTGTCCAAAAGACCTGATTTTATAAAAAGAGGTATCATACTCATTTGCCAATCATTACAAATTATAACATCAGGTTTCCAGCGTAAATAATTTAGCGTGGTTAACGCACCGGAAGCAAAATAAGCAAAACGGTTAGAGTTTAGTATGTCATCGGGCTTTACTTTATCTGGATATAAATCAGAATCAATTGTATCATATAAACTTTCATTTTCAAGGAAATATACCTGGACTTTAGTGTTTGGGATAAAAGCTGACTTTACTGAGGCTTTTATAGCCTGGTCTTTATAAAGAAGTTCCATGTCACGCAATCTAATAACTTCACGTAAAATGTATCGCCTTTCACTAATAAATTCATATTTAGGCATCATAACTCTAAAATCAAATTTCCTGTCAATAAAAACTACAGGTACTTCTTTAGAATACTCTGCCAATCCTGATGATTCTGCAAAAGGAACGATTTCTGGTGTTAAAAAATAAATTCTTTTAATCATAATTATTTCAACAATCTATTAATTTTTACTATAAATTCACTTCTTGGGTAATTCTCTTTTAATTTTTGAAAAGCTAATCTCGCTTTACCTTCATCTCCTAATGCAAAATAACATACTCCTAATTTATATTGTGCATCATCACCTTTATTTGAATTAGGAAAATTGAAGACTTTTTTAAATTCAACAATCGCCGCACTATAAAGTTTCAAAGAAAAATAACATTCACCAATCCAGAACTGTGCGTTATCGGAATATTCATTATTGATATCACGCTCTAATAGTTGTTTAAATATTTCGATTGCTTCATCGTGCTTACCATTCTGATGATATGATAATCCTTGTAAATATTTTTCTTTATAGGATGTCGCACTTTTTTCTGGTTCAATCTGATCGGTTTCCAATGATTGACCACCATATACCTTTAAATTATCAGATAACGAAAGAATTCGACTTTCAAGCGCCATTAACTGGGAAAGGATTTCATAATTTACACTATCAGCATACCCAACACGATTTTTAAACAATTTAAATTGGCTTTTTAAATTCAATACGTCAGAACTTAAAACCTTAACAATACTTTCCAATTCAGAAACTATTTGCCCAAGACTGTTTTCAGTAATTCCCTGCATATTGCTGATTCGGTTAATTTGAGCGACAGAATCAATTCTAGTATTAATTTTGTCAAGCTTAACAAATACCCTCTCAAATTTATTATTCAAGGTATTTATTTTTAATTCTAATTCATTAACCTGTTTCTTTAATTTTACTTCTGCATCCTCAGATTTCCCAAAAATAGAGTCTGCGTAGATCAAAGAAGTTGTCATAAGTACTACAATAACAACTATCAAAGATATTCTTATTTTCTTAACATTTTTTAAATTCATAAAACACTCAATTTATACAAAACAACAATCAAAATATAATCGTTAAAAATACTACAATTTCTTCTATAAACCAACTCAATTTTACGATCTGCGTCTATCAACACTAAAATTCATAATTAAACCAATCATCAGAAAACAGGATAAGATGAATGAACCTCCGTAACTGATAAAAGGTAAAGGCAAACCTGTAACAGGCATTAATCCAATAGTCATAGCGACATTTATTACTACATGAAACAAAATAATGCTACTTAATCCAATCACCACCAGAGAACTGAACTTATCCTTTAAATGGCTTGCAGAATAAATACAAATAAAAATTAATATGAGAAATAATGCCAGTACAGTCAAAACCCCGGCAAAGCCATATTCTTCACCTATTACCGAAAAAATAAAATCATTATGCTGTTCCGGTAAAAATTTTAACTGGGTTTGGGTTCCATGTCCAAATCCTTTCCCAAACAATCCACCTGATCCAATCGCAATTTGAGATTGAATAACCTGGTATCCGGCACCCTGTGGATCCACATTTACATTAAATAAAGTTAAAATACGATTTTGTTGATATGTTTTTAATCCATTCCATAATATTGGAGTAAGAAATCCCAACGAAAGATTAAAAATTCCTAAAACTATCATTATTATATTTTTTTGTTTAACTAAATATAAAACAATTATTAGTAAAATTACCCAAATAAAAAATGTATAAAAATTAAACGCTGTTAAAATACTGATTATTGGGGCTATGATAATAAATATATGAAAAATTCTAACACCAGCCCAAAATAACATTGGGAATATTATTGATAAAAATATCATGGAAGTTCCCAAATCAGGTTGTTTTAAGACTATTAACATAGGTAATAATAATAACAAAAAGGGAATAATAAATATTTTAAAATCAGAAATTGGTATTCTGGTTGCGGAAAGATATTTTGCAATTACAATCACCACAAATATTTTCATGATCTCAGAGGGTTGAAAATTCGCACCACCAAACATTAACCAACGACTGGTTCCTGCTGATGAAAAGCCAAGAATAAAAGGTAACAGGAGTAAAAACACACCAAAACTATACATAAAATAAGCCATATCATAAACTAAACGTTTTTGGACGAAAAATACCCCAATAGCTATAAAAAGTCCTAGAATCATTCTCAAAAGCTGCTTACCAATTACTTTTTGAAAAAAGGAACCTTCAACATGCTGAGAGGAACTGTATAATGCTATTAGTCCAATAAAACATAAAGCTGCTACAATTGGAATTAGCAATAGATATAAATTGCTTTTAAAATTTGTAAATGTAAAATCACCCTTTAACATCTATACTTTCATTTTTTTTAATCGGATTAATATGCTTCCGGTAATACTGGAATAATTTACCTGCAATTGGTGCGGCAAAATGTCCCCCTCCACCTGTATTTTCAAGCAAAACAACGACTGAAATCATTTGGTTTTCCGCTTTGCCATTGCCTGCAAACCAGGCATGGGGTTCGCCATGTGGATTTTGGGCAGTTCCGGTTTTTCCGAATACATCCAAACCTTTGGTTTTGGCAGATTTCGCAGTTCCATGTGCATCATTTACAACACCATATAATGCTCTGTTTACAAAGGCCCAGGTTTTATCTGAAATTTGTGTCACAGAGTCAGTTTGGGCTATAAATTTTATAAATTTATTTTCATCTTTATCAAAGTATCGCAAACCAAGATGAGGCTGAACAAGTTTACCTTTTGTTCCTATACATGCTATATATTTTACAACCTGTATCGGTGTAACTAACACATCACCCTGCCCTATCACCATATTCAATAAATTCCCGGTGGTCCACTTTCTTTTCCCATATTTATTGTCAAGAAATTGCTTGTCCGGTATAGGAGAAACACTTTCATTTGGCAAGTCAATTCCGGTTTTTTCCCCAAATCCAAATATTCTGCCTGTTTCAACCCAATCGTGTAATTCCACGCGCCTGATTAAATTATAAAAATAAACATTACACGAATTTACTATAGCAGAATGCATGTCCATTTTTCCATGTCCTGCCAGATTCCAACATTTAAATTGTCTACGTCCTAATTTGTAAACACCGGAACAATTAAAAGTAGCATTTGTATCTAATATATTCTTTTCCACAGCAGTAATTGTTGCAATCATTTTATAAGTTGAACCTGGTGGATATAGTCCGGTTGCGAATCTGTTGTATAATGGACGCTCAGGATCATCACGTAATTTATTCCAGTCATCAGGTTCAACAATACCGGAAAAAATATTAGGAGAATAATCGGGTTTGCTAACACAAGCTAGCAATTCACCATTATTGGAATCCATTACAAGCACAACACCTCTTTTATCTTCTAATAACTTTTCAGAATATTCCTGCAATCTTAAATCGATGGAAAGATAAATGTCATTTCCCGGTTTGGATTCAATATTCTGTCGGCTTTCAAGTCGACCAACCTCTCTGCCAAGTGCATCAACCTGGAGATATTCATACCCTCTGGTTCCTTTTAATATTTCTTCATATTCTCGTTCGATACCTTTCCAGCCAATCAAATCACCTTGTTTATATCCATGTTGTTTGAGTCTGTTCAGATCCCGATCACTAACTTCTCTGAGATACCCGATTACATGGGATAGATTTGCATTTGATGGAAAAGAGCGTAAAGGCTCAATAGAAGAGATTACACCCGGCAAATCTAACCGATGTTCTTCAATTTTGGTGAGAACCTGAAAATCAATATCTTCAGCAACTCTGGCCGGAGAAAATCTTCCATGCCAATTTTTCCTAACCCGTTCTTTAATTTTCTCCGGACTTATATCCAAAATTTTTCCAAGCTGAGTATAAGTATCTTTTGACGAGGGTAAGGCAAAGGGAATAATATTTACATTATATTGAGATTTATTATCCGCAATAATTATCCCGTTTCTATCAAAAATTATCCCTCTCGGAGCTTCCAAAGGAACAACCCGAATCATATTTGCATCAGCAATACCGGCAAATCTATCATATTGTAATATTTGAATATGGTACAATTTTATTACTAATATGGAAAATAAAATCATAACCATAACCATCATTATGGTTATTCGGGCTCTATTTATTTTATTTGGATTTTTAAACATTATTATTCATTATCAATAGGTAGAATATAATCTAACAAAAAATAAATAATCCCTGAATAAATTGTTGATGGCAAAGCATATCGTAGTAAAATAAACTGAAGTTCAATATCAATATTTTTAAAATTTACTAAAAAAATTATTGAAAAATGGATGAACATAATTACAAAGTTAATTGAATGAAATGAAAAAAGGCTAAGCCTGCCTTTTTTCCGCACTAAATATCCCGAAAGAAATCCAGCGATTGTTTTTGCTAAAGCTGAAAGCCCGACAAATGAACCAATTCCTATAAAATCTATAATAAGACCAAAAGAAAATCCAAATAACTGTCCATATACTCTTCCGTTCATTCTGCCTACAAACAGAACCATGATCAAAACAAAATCCGGACGAATCTCTCCTATCATCATCCAGGGAGAAAATATAGTCTGGAGAAGTAAGACGAATAGACTTATTCCAATTAATATTATTGTTTTTCGTAGCATTTTGATTCAATAATTATAAAAAGTTCTTCAACAGAATTAGTATTAACATTAGGCATTACATAGGCGTTCTGATGTAATCCATTTTCAGAATTTTCTACTCTTAGCACAACCCCAACCTCTATTCCACCGGGATATATATCACTGTATCCGGATGTAATAACTTTATCGCCCGGCAACACAACTGATGTCTTGGGTATTTCATCTACAATAAATTCTTCTCCATTATACCATTTTAAAATTCCCGTTACCCGGCTTGATTGAAATTTAATACTTAAACGGTAATTTGAATCTTTCATATTCTGGACAATTGTTGAGTTATCGCCAACGGCAACAGTTTTTCCTATTACACCCTCACCTGTAATGACAGCCATGTCCGGTTTTACTCCACTATTTTTTCCAACATCAACCAGGAAAGAATTAAAAATTGGTGTAGTCCCAACATTAAGTATTTCAGCAGCAACTAATTTAAAATTTGTAGAATCCTGGAAATTTAACAAATTCCTTAAGCGAATATTCTCTAAGTACGCCTCTTTCATTTCAGAATTTAGAAGAAATAACTGCACGTTTTTTTCTTTTAAACTTTTATTTTCATTGACCAAATTTGATAACCTGTCCAAAGTTTGTCTTGGATAATGCACAAAACTAAAAATGTCTGCTATATCACCTTGCAGAGATCTAATTTGATCAACCTCATTCGTCGTTAATATGATAAATGATGCTATTATAAGTATTATTAATAATATGTATTCACTAGAATCAAAGAGAAAATTAAATATTTTCCGCAACATTTAGCTTATACCAATACCTCTTTATATTTTTCAATATCTTCGATTATGACACCAGTACCCTTTACTACTGATAATAAAGGATCTTCGGCTACATTTACAGGTAAATCAGTTTCAACACGAATCCTCTGGTCCAATCCTTTTAGCAAAGCACCTCCACCAGCTAAAATAATACCTCGATCCAAAATATCAGAAGAAAGCTCGGGTGGTGTCATTTCTAATGCTTGTTTAATAGCCTGAGCAATTTGGTCAACAGTGTCTTTAAGACATTCCCTGATTTCAACAGAAGATACTTCAATAGTTTTTGGAATTCCGGCTACCAGGCTCCTACCTTTTACTGCTACTGTTGTATCATTAATAGGCATAGCAGAACCAACAGTACACTTGATCCATTCAGAAGTTCTTTCACCTATCAGTAAATTATGTTCATTTTTAAAATATTGAACAATCGCAGCATCCATATCATCACCGGCAACACGTATGGCCTGTTTTGTAACGATCCCATTAAGCGCAATAACTGCAATCTCCGTGGTTCCACCACCAATATCAACAATAATATTACCAACAGGTTTTGAAATATCAATTCCAATACCAATAGCTGCTGCAACAGGCTCTTCTACTAAAAATACTTCTCTGGCATTTGCTCTGTCAGCAGAATCTTTTACTGCTCTTTTTTCCACTTCAGTAATTCCTGAAGGAATACAAACAACTATCCTCGGGCGAGCGATACGGCTCATATTAATTTTTCTAATAAAGCCACGAATCATTGCATCTGACATATCAAAATCAGCAATCACACCGTCTTTTAATGGACGAATTGTCGTAATTTCGCTATGAGTTTTACCTAACATTTCCTTAGCTTCATCACCAACGGCAACCACTTCGCCATTATGTGTGGATTTTGCCACAATTGACGGTTCGTTGAGTAAGATTCCCCTTCCCTTCATATATATAAGTGTATTCGCAGTTCCAAGATCAATTGCAATATCACCTGTAAACATATTAAAAAATTTAAAGCCCATCGTTTCTCCGATTCTATTTTAGTGTTTAAAAACTCTTTTCCCTGTAAAAATCATATACATATTTTTTTCATTACACGCTTTAATCACTTCCTCATCCCGAATACTGCCACCAGGTTGAATAACTCCAATTATCCCAGCCTCTGCAGCAACATCAATCGAATCTCTAAAAGGAAAAAATGCATCTGATGCAATTATTGTATTTTTTAAAGAAATTCCTGCTTCCCTGGATTTGCGGACAGCGACTTTCATGGAATCAACTCGTGACATCTGGCCAGCTCCGATACCTACAGAACCCGAATCATTAGCAATAACAATTGCATTTGATTTAACCTGTTTAACAATTTTCCAACCCAATTTTAATGCAACCAAATCTTTTTCAGCAGGCTTTCTTTCAGTAACAATCTGCCAACTATTTTCATCATCTTCCGGATCTTGTGTTTCCTGTAATAAAATTCCTTTTCCATAATCTCTGATACATTTTTCAGAAAGAAGTCCCTGTACATTTGGAATTAATAATCTCAAGTTTTTCTTTTTTGTCAAAATAGTAAGGGCTTCATCAGTATAAGCAGGTGCAATAATGCATTCCAAAAAACTTTTTTTCAATTCTAATGCAAATTTTCTATCAATTTCTACATTGGTGGAGACTATTCCACCAAAATAACTTACAGAATCTGCCTTAACAGCCCGTTTATAAGCCTCTACTCCGGAATTCCCAAGTCCCACTCCACAAGGATTTGTGTGTTTTATATTGGCACAAACCGGCGTCTCACTTTTCATTTCCGCCACAATTTTATAAGCTGCAATACAATCGATATAGTTGTTATAGGAAATTTCTTTCCCATGTAATTGTTCAAAAGCCTGCCAATCTACCTGATTAGCTGGTGAGTAAATTGCCGCTTTCTGATCCGGATTTTCACCATATCTCAGAGAACTATTTTTTTTATGAGCCTGGAACAATATTTCCGGAAATGTTTCTCCCGATGTTTTGCCAAAGAAATCAATAATTTCAGCATCATATAAAGCTGTTTTTAAAAATACTGAAGCTGCAAGTTTTTTCTTATAATAAATATCAATATTATTATTTTCCAAGCGTTCAATAAACTCTGTATATTGGTCAGGATCAGACAATACTGCTACACTTTTAAAATTTTTGGCTGATGCCCGTAACATACTTGGACCACCAATATCAATCATTTCAATAATTTCGTCTTCCTGTTTTTCACCGGATCGATAGGTTTCTGAAAAGGGATAAAGATTAACTACAACTAACTGAAAAGGCTCAACACCTACATTATTAAGATCTTCCATGTGGGCAGGGTTTGAACTATCTGCCAATAATCCCGCAAAAACTTTTGGATGAAGAGTTTTTACCCGGCCATTCATAATTTCCGGAAAATTTGTCAATTCTGATATTTTCAAAACCTTTATTCCAGCCTCTTCCAATTTTTTATAAGTACCACCTGTTGAATATATTTCAATACCATGGCTGGATAATTTCTCGGCTAACGGAACAATCCCTTGTTTATCAAAAACGCTTATTATCGCTCTCTTAACTTCAGTATTTCCTATTTGTGCCAAACTACTTTCCTTCCTCTGACTTCAATTTGATCTTCGCATATTGCTTTTATTACTTCCGGATATACTTTATG
The DNA here is from genome assembly GCA_029939575.1 of Fidelibacterota bacterium. GTDB lineage: Bacteria > Fidelibacterota > UBA2242 > UBA2242 > JAOZSR01 > JAOZSR01. Next base: position 22,319 of record JAOZSR010000005.1, on the reverse strand, counting down.
CTCTAATTTCAAAACCCGTTTCGCTAGAACCTCCGCGGTATCTTCCGGAAAAACTTCGACTTTTTTTTGAATAATAATCGGACCTGTATCATAGCGATCATCAACAAAATGTACAGTTACACCAGTAACTTTGATGCCTGACTTGATTACAGCCTCATGAACTTTCATCCCATAATAACCTTTACCTCCAAAATTAGGAAGCAAGGCAGGATGAATGTTTACTATGGAATTCTTAAAGGCTCTGACAACCGGAGCAGGAATCAACTTCATAAATCCTGCTAATATGACAAGATCAACATTGTATTTTTCTAATAATTCAAGCAGATATTGAGTATACTCATCTCCATTTTTAAATTGTCTTACATTAACATGATGAGTAGGGATGTTACTTTTTTTCGCGATTAAAAAAGCTCCCGGTCTTGAGTGATTACTAACAACACAAACCACTTCTGCTTTTATTTTACTTTTAGAGATATGCTCTAAAATACATTTAAAATTTGATCCATTTCCAGAGACAAAAACTGCAATTTTTTTCACGAAGACCCTCTAATCAATAAAGTATCCGCTAAATTTACCTAATATTATAAGTATAAGCAATTAGTTATTTTTATATTTTTTAAGACATTTTTAACAGAATTAAGACAAACTCAAAACATTTCGTAACATTTTAAATTATATAACTTTAACCAACACTAGTATAATAAAATGAATCTATAAAATAAAAAAATTAACCTTACTCAGGACAATATTCCCTGACCTTTTCCAATAATTCAGTAAGTTTTTTCTTATCTTCAAATACATTAAAATCGTCAGTTTTTATAACTAATACATTTCTTTGTTTCTGCTCTTTTTTTATCCAGCGATCATATAAAATATTCAAACTATAAATATACTCCGGTGGTATTTCTCTTTCAAATCCCCGAGATCTTTTTTTAATCCTTGTCAAAAGAGTATCTACGCTGGCTTGTAAATAAATAATTAAATCCGGTTCTTTAAGATAAGAGGTCATACTTTTGAACAGGGCACGATAATTATTCCAATCTTTTTCTATCATATTTCCCATCTCAAAAAGATTCCTGGCAAATATTTCCACATCTTCATATATTGTTCTGTCCTGGATTGAAGAAAAATCACCCTCTGTCATATTTTTATGAGTTTCAAACCTATGAGATAAAAAATAAACCTGAAGATTAAAACTCCATCTTTTCATATCATCATAAAAATTTTCAAGGTATGGATTATCTATTACTGATTCATAAAATGATTTCCAACCAAATTCCTCAGCGATTATATCTGTCATGGTGGTTTTCCCAACCCCGATATTTCCCGCAATACCAACGAAATACCTCTTTTTACTCAACTAATAACTCTCCTTCTACTTTATCCTCCAAAACTTTACAAACTTTAACGTAAATAATTTGATTAATCAAGTTTTTATTATTTTTTACCGCCACTTCAATATAATTATCAGAATGTCCAATATAAAATCCATGCTTATCTTTCTTCTCAAACAAAACTTCCAGTTTTTCATTAACGAATGAATCAAAAAACTTCTTCTGCTTCTTCAAACTTAAATCACGTAGTATTTTAGAACGTTCTTTTTTTACACTATTTTTCACATTTTCCTTGAATTGGCTAGCCTTTGTTCCGGGTCTTTTTGAATAACGGAAAACATGCAAATAGGACAAGGCCAAATCTTCTAACATTTTTAGCATTTCAAAAAAATCATCATCCCGTTCCCCGGGAAAACCCACAATAACATCAGCCCCTATACAAATATCTGGGATTTGGTTTTTAATTTTCTCTATAAGAGATTTATAATCAGAAGATTTATATTTACGATTCATAAGTTTTAAAATTCTATCGGAACCATGTTGCAATGGAATATGTAATTGTCTACAAATTCGTTTTTCATGAGCAATTATCTCCAGTAGATCTGAACTAATCAGGTTAGGCTCAATTGAACTTAATCTGATCCTTTTAATATCAGTTTCTGCCAACATTTTTTTTAATAATCCTGCCAGATTCTCACCTGTTTCAGCCTTATATGTTCCAAGATTTATTCCGGAAAGCACAATCTCTTTGTATCCTTTATCAACAAGTAATTTGGTTTCATCAATACAATCGCTGATATTTCGACTTCTAACCGATCCTCGTAAATAGGGAATTATGCAGTAAGAACAAAAATATCCACATCCATCCTGCACTTTCATAAAAGCCCTGGTTGTTGACCCGGCAGAACAAATATTGGCAATGGGAAAAGTATAATTATCAACATTGCTATCCAGCATATTACTCACACAATGTTCTTTTTCTTCATGGGAAATTTTTTCAAGACTCGGTAGATAATCAATTATCTTATATTTTTCATGATTCCCCAGAACCAAATCCACTTCAGGGATAGCCAACACTTTTTCTGCTGATTCCTGGGGATAGCATCCAACAACAACCAATTTCCCCATGGGTGATTTTTTTTTGGCTGCTGTTATAGCACCTCTGGTTTTTGCTTCTGCCTGTTTGGTAACAGCACAGGAGTTAATAATTATCAGGTCAGGATTTTGATCGTCTGATACGTGGGTTAATCCATTTTTAATCAAGGAGTCAAGTATGCAATCAGATTCAGATTGATTTAAACGACACCCTAAAGTTTTTAAAGAAACTGTTTCTATTTTATTTATCAAAGGCCATCTCAATTATTCAACAATACCCTTTAAGTCAAATTCTTGTGCATTCGTAACCCGAACATTGTAAAAGTTGCCGGATTTCAATTTTTTATCACTTTTAACGATTATATTACAATCTATTTCAGGAGCATCCCATACAGTTCTGCCAATATAATTACCATCTTTTTGATCTTCTATCAGCACTTCCAGTTTTTGTCCAATTTTACTTTTGGCAAATTCAGAGGATATATCATATTGAATATCCATTATCATCTCTTCTCTCTGATTCATTGTTTTTTGAGAAATTTTTGGCTGCAACGTAATGGCGTGTGTATCTTCTTCTTCTGAGTAAGTAAACACACCAAGCCGTTCAAATTTCAGTTCCTCAATAAAATCCAACAGATTATTAAAATCCTGGTTACTCTCACCGGGAAATCCAACTATCACCGATGTTCTAAGAACAACATCCGGAATTTCATTCCTTATTTGCTTCAATTTCATAATAGTACCCTGCCTGTCAATTCCTCTTCGCATACTTTTCAAGATTTTATCAGATGAGTGTTGAACAGGAATATCAATATAAGGACATAAACTTTTATATTTACCAAATAATTTTGTTAACCGGGCATCCCAAAAAGCCGGATTTGAATACATAAGCCTAACCCAGGGAAACAACTCCCGGGCCAGCAATTCATCTAATAAATTATATAAATCTTGACCAGATTTCAAATCTGATCCATACCTGGTTAGGTCCTGAGCTGTCAGAAGAAGTTCTTTAACTCCAATATTGTGTAAATATTTTGCTTCAGATAAAATATCATCAAAAGAGCGACTTTTCTGATTACCACGCATCAAAGGAATAGAGCAAAATGAACATTTATTATCACAACCTTCGGCAATTTTTAAGTACGCAAAATGATCTCTGGTTAATAAAGAACGACTATCTTTCATCTCAAAACATCTACCTGTATTTTCTGCAATCTGGTTAATTATTTCGTTATGATCATTAACCCCAAAAATATTGTCAACTTCCTTCAGGTTTGCCTTTAATTCATCAGCATATCTTTCGGCCATACATCCCATAACTACAACTTTTTTAATATCTCCTGTCTTCTTTCTTTCTATCGTATTCAAAATGGTCTGCACAGATTCTTCGCGGGCTGACTCCAGAAAACCACAAGTATTTATTACAACAACATCAGAATTATCATCTTCCTTTTTATATTCTAATCCTGATTGAATCAATCCTCCTTTTATTACTTCTGAATCAACTGTATTCTTAGGACACCCCAGCGAAATTATGGAAAATGTTTTTGCTCTGGATTTTCTCATTTTTGAAATCCTAATTTTGTATGTTCATCTAACAACGCATTAATAAATTTTTCCGAATCAAATTCTACCATATCGTCCAATTGCTCTCCAACTCCAAGATAATATATAGGAATGTTAAGTTTTTTATGAATTGCCAATACAACACCCCCTTTTGCAGTTCCATCTAATTTTGTTAATATTAGCCCGGTAACTCCAACTGATTTTGTAAATTCCTGAGCCTGAAGAATCGAATTTTGTCCGATAGTAGAATCCAGAACCAGCCAAACATCATGTGGGGCTTCAGGTATAACCTTTTTTATTACCTTTTTCATTTTAGCAAGTTCCTGCATCAGATTTGACTTTGTATGTAAACGGCCGGCTGTATCGATTATCAGCACATCCTTGTTTTTTGCAACTGCTGACCTTGCAGCATCAAAGGCAACAGCCGCCGGATCTTTTCCCTGGGGATTACCTAAAAATTCAACTCCCGATCTGACAGACCAAATTTTTAGTTGGTCATAGGCGGCCGCCCGAAATGTATCAGCTGCCGCTATTAAAACATTTTTACCCTGCTTTGTAAATAATGATGACAATTTACCAATACTTGTCGTCTTTCCAGTTCCATTTACTCCAACCATCAAAATAACCCTGGGTTTTACATTTTGGACTTCATGTTGTTTGGGTTTTATTAATGTTTTTAATTCATCTTTCAAAATATCATTTAACCTGGTTGATTCTGATTTTTTTACCAGTTTTAATTTTTTAATCAATTCTTCAGTCAGATCAACCCCAATATCAGCAGATAGCAAGGCTGCTTCAATATCATCCAAAATTGTCTCGTCAACAGTAAAAAATTTTCCAAATAGAGGGAGTTTTGCAGCCAAACTGGTTTCGGTTTTTGATAAGCCCTTGGCTAATCTATCATATTTATCTTTTGATTTTATTCCAGATATTTTTCTTTGAAAAAAACCAATATATGAATAGCAATATTGTATCCAGGATATAGATAGAAATACTATAGAAATATATACCAAAGGAATCTGAACCTGCTGTATCCCGGGAAATTTTTCAGAATATAAATAAACCAATGTTGTAGCAGTAGTAAAAATAACCGAAACTTTACCCATCTTATTAGATTTGGGAGAAACGTTTCGATTATTTAACATATATATTCCCAAAAGGGATATTGTTAAATCTCGCAGCAATAAAAAGCCAAAAAATTCAACTGGCATTACATCGGTAAAAATCAGATAGAGCATTATGCTAAAAATAACAATTTTATCAGCCAAAGGATCAAGCATTTTACCCAATTCAGTGATATCATTACTTATTCTGGCTAACCATCCATCCAGCATATCTGATACAATAGCAATAATTATCAATATAAATGCAATTAATTCCTGAGATTCAATTAAAAAATATACAATTGGCAAAGCAAGTGCTGCTCTTAATATTGAAATAATATTTGATACTGTGACCACTCTGTTCACAGGTATTTGCTCGTATCTTTCTCTAACTTTATTAGTCATTTATTTCCTTTATAAAATTTATCAACCAGTAGTTATTGTTTTAAAAATAATATATTAACCCTGTTCTTTTCAAAAGCTCAATATTGTTCCTAATTTGTGGAATTTTTCCTTTAAAAACAATTTCCCCATTGTCAATAATCCAAAAATAATCACAACATTCCCGAAGTAATTCAAAATCATGGGATATTATTACCACCTGCTGTTTTTTGGTTAAATCTAATATTAAATTCTGTAATTGCCTCTTTCCTTTTTGTCCTAAAGCAATTGTCGGTTCATCCAAAATCAGCAAATCCGGACTGCATGCCAGGCTCAAACAAAGGGCAAAACGTCTTAACTCTCCCGAACTTAATTCATATCCATTTCGTTTTTTTATTAAATCGTAATCAACATCAAAAAATTTCAGATATGTTTGCAGATCTATTTCTATTTCAGATCCCTTTTCATGATTTTTGACTAATTTCTCTACAGTTTCATAAATGGTAATACCCAGGAATATATTTTCAGGGAATTGCATCGAGTAGATAATATTTTTCCCTGAAATTGAACTATCAATCCCATTTTCCCGATAAAAAACAGATCCGGATTCCGGAGTCAACATTCCGGCTATGAGTTTACCCAATGTGGTTTTTCCTGAACCGGCTAATCCATATATTCCTAATATGTTATCTCTCACAATTTCACAATTTTCAATATTAAGCCGGAAATCATTCTGTCCTGAGTAGCGAAATTTCAAATTCTCGATTGATATATATTTATTATTTTTCATACATTTTTTCGACACAAATATTTTCTGCTTTTCCCTGCAAAGCTCACCTTTCCGGCTTTCAACTCAATAACATAATCTGATTGCCGGATTACATCTTCTTCATGAGTTGACCAAATGACACTACGTTTTTCATTAACTAATTTACGGGTTTTCTGAAATAATTTTTGCCTGGCAACAATGTCAAGAAACGATGTAGGTTCATCAAAAATTACTACCTGTGGATCAGAAATTAACATTCCGGCTAAAGCTAACTGCTGTTTTTGACCTCCGGAAAGCTGGTTAGGGGAATCATTCCTCCGTTCCCAGAGATTTACCTCTTCTAGAGATTTTTTTACTTTTGGTCGCATATAAGAAAATTTCATTCCTTGATTTTCAAGTTTATAGGCAACATCCCGTTCAATATTAAAATGAACAAACTGATTATCTGGATTCTGAAAAATATAGCCTATATCATTATTAAGATTATCCGGATAAAAAATATTACCTTTCCCAGGTTTAAGCAGTCCTGCCAATAATTTTATTAAAGTTGTTTTACCTGATCCGCAATCACCAGTTATTGTTACCCACTTTGCAATCGGAATTTCTAAATTGATATCCATCCTAAATGATGAATTTTGCATATTTTCAATGTAAGAAAACAGAATATTTTGTAACAATATTGCGGACATATACTATTTAATTTTAACCAAATATTAATGAAATGATATGATTGGAATTATTTATATTTTTATCAATAAAATTTGTTGTTTGTTCTTTCAATTTTGTTAATTCTTCAGGATTATCTAAAATTTTTAAAAATTCAAAAAAATCTTCCCCATTTTTTACCATTATTCCAATCTGCAAATCATGCATAGAAATCGCTTCATCCAATATGCTTATATTAGGTCCAAAAGACACAACACATTTGTGAACAGCAGGTTCTATAACCGAATGTACACCAGCCCCAAATCCGGCTCCTACATAAGCTACATCTCCATATTTATACAAATCAGCTAATATTCCAACGGAATCAACAATAATAATATTTTCTGGTATTTTATTTTTTATATCGGAAAAATAGGCATATTGCATATCTATTTTATTTAGTTCCTTTTCTATCTTTTTCAGGTGAAGAGGGCGTATTTCATGGGGAACTATTATGATTCTTCTTTTTTGCTCGGCTAAAGACTTCTTACCCTGTGGGAAAAATTTCTTAATCCCTTGGAAAATCACATTATAATCTGAGGGGATAATACTTCCCAGGATAATATTCTGACTATTATAAATATCTTTTGGAAAACAGTCAGAATTACGGTCACCTATTCTATCAATAATCTGATCAAATCTGGAATCCCCGGAAACCTCAATTTTACCTTTTCGAACTATTTTCATTAAATTATTTTTTAATCTCTCAGAGCCTGTTAAAATAGAATCAAACTTTCTAAAAAGCCACTTGTTAGACTCTTTAAATCCACTAATTAATCTCAGAGATTCTTTATGAAGATTGGCATTGATTAAATGAGTTCGGGCTCCAAATAATTTGGCAAAAATGAGATGATTTGGCCATATATCATGCCTGGTGATAATAAAAAAATCAGGCTTAAAAACCCAAAAAAAATAAATCGCAGACCAAATGAAATCCAACGGATGATAACAAATCGCATCAGCTAATATTGTATTTTTCTCTTTATTATAAATTGTTGGTGAATAAAAGGTTTGCAATAAAAAATATTTATCTCGGTCTATTCTCTTAAGAATTGGCTTTATTTGCTCAAACTCCCCGGCTGAAGCAGCATGAAAAATAACAACTTTACGTGAATTCTTTTTTTCTATCATGATTTTTTTTGCATCACGAATAGATTTCAACTGCTGTAAAAGATGCTCGCGCCCTTTATTATGAAAAATAAAACCGATGTATATAAAGGGAAATAAAATCAAGAGAATTATATTATATAAAAAATATCCAATCATGTTATGTCATTAGGTTATTTTTTGTTGTATTTTAAGATTAAATCAGCAAATTCTCTAAAGGCACCATTGCCTCCAAATCTTTTAATCTGATAATCGGGCTTGAATTGTGATAATACCGGACTATTGGGAACCATAGCAGAAAATCCTACGTTAGCTAATAATTCAAGGTCATTTAAATCATCACCTATATAAGCTACTTCTGATAAATTAACATTGAATTTTTTACATATTTCCCGAGCCAGGGATAATTTATCTTTTACACCTAAATACACATGCTTCAGACCCAGTTTTTCCATCCTGCTTTTTACCGGCATTGAATTTTCGCCAGTGAGAATAATTACTGGAAATCCGGCCTGTTCAAGCAAATTTGCTCCAAAACCATCGTAAGTGGAAAAAGCTTTCATAAATTCGCCATCGGCTGAATAATACATTTTACCATCAGTCCAAACGCCATCTATATCAGTAGCGACTACTTTTATCCCGGCAATTTTTTTAATCAACTCCCGGCTTACCACTTTATATCACTCTCATAAATCACAGTATCATTTTCTATGTCATTTTTTGCCTGTTTACCAATAATTTCAGTAATTCTTAAAGGAGAAATTCCCTCACCAGGACTTTTGGTTATTATCATATCTGCTGTTATACTTTCGCCACGTTTGATATCCCGGGATGCAACAATACTCTTGGTTAATTTCTTTTTTACACTCAATTCAGATGCCTGGATTCTCTTTTCAAAACTCCCCATAGCCTCTTCGATATGCCTGATATCCCTCACCATTTTTGATAATCCCTGTGGCTCCAGGGAAGCAGCATGATCTCCACCTCGCATTGTACGATCAAGTGTAAAATGTCTTTCTATAATTTTAGCACCAAGGGCTACAGCAACCGGTGGAATGGCAATTCCAAGTTCATGCCCGGAATAGCCGATAATCACTTTTGGAAATTCTTTCTGAAATGTACTGAGAACATTTAAGTTGATTTCATTAAAAGGTGTTGGATAACTGGAAGTGCAGTGCATGATTGCAACAGAATCATTAATTTTAACAGTAGTTTCATATACTTTTTTTATAGTCTCAATGTCAGCCATCCCGGTTGATAAAATAAGAGGTTTGTTCTTTCTTGCCGTATGTTCAACTAATGGTAGATTTGTCAAATCTCCTGAAGCAACTTTGAAAAAAGGTACTCCTAGTTTATCTAAAAAATCAACACTCTCGGCATCCCATCCTGAAGCAGAAAATAGTATTCCAATATTATCTGCATATTCTTTTAGAACATAATATTCTTCATAGGAAAGTTCTAAAGCCTCTCTATGTTCACCATAAGTTTTTCCAAAACTGTTACGGTTTTCATAGTTTCTTTGGAGGGCCTTTTTTGTTAAAACTTTATTAGTGGTTCTTTTTTGAAATTTTACTGCATCAACGCCACACTCTTTTGCGGTTTTTATCATCTCTTTGGCAATATTCACATCGCCCTGATGATTAATACCAATTTCAGCAATAATTAATGCCGGATGATTTTCGCTGATAATTCTGGTACCAATTCTTATATTTTTTTTCATATTAACAACTCACTCTTATTCTTATTTTCCTATTTACTTACATTAAAATATCTTATTCAAAAACACTGTCCTGAATATACATTAATGAATAAACTAAAAAAAATAAATTCCAAACATTCTTATTATTAATTTTTTACAATCTTATCTTTAAAATTAAAATATGCTGACTGAATATAACCCCGAAACCTTGTCTGCATAATGGAAAACAAACTATCAGATTTTGGTATTTCCTGGTATGGATATTCATAGATATCATTATACTTAAAGAGATAATTATTCTGATTTAATACTTCATAATAAATACTGTTTTTTTCAATCCATATACAATTATCATTTGATACACGACAGGCAAAACCGGTTTTATCAACTATCATATTTCTCCCTAAAAATTCAGGCTCAGGTTTTTTATTGATTAAATGCAATAAAGTCGGTAAAAGATCAACCTGACTTACAATATTGGGAATAATAACTGGATTATTTATATAAGCAGGTGAATAAATTACAAAGGCTATATGCCCATTCCTGGGATCTTCTGGCATGTCATGAAATATTCTCAAGCCATGATCCGAAATAAACAGAAATACAGTATTTTCAAACCAATCTCTTAATCTTGCCTTTTTCATAAATTCTTTAATAGCCAAATCAACATAATTCATTGTGCGTAAAGTTTTAGGTCTTTCTACATCTTTCTTCGTAAATTGAGGAACAATGGATTCATAGGATGGAGGAACCTCCCAGGGTTGATGGTTTGTTGTTGTGAACAAAGAAATAAATTGTTTTCTTCCCTTCCCATTATCCATAAGGGACAAGAGTTTATCAAAAGCATAATGATCGTATACTCCCCACATAGTTCCCGGAGTACCTTCTGTAAAAGCAGCCTCTTCTATGATATTATCAAATCCATTTGATTTCAAAAAACCTTTCATATTATCAAAGTCTGCATCACCGCCATATAAAAAAGTTGTTTCATAACCATATTCCTTAAAAACAGAGCCACCGGTTTTCATATTTCGCTGAGCCTCAATTTGGGAAATAATCGGAAATCCCGGTAAAACCGGATAAGAACATAAAATTGATCCTATACCATGAGCCGAACGTCTTCCATTTCCAAAACATCTTGTAAATCCAATGCCATTATGAGCCAATGAATCAAGTACCGGTGTTACATCTTTCATTGCAGGATTAATATATCCACAATAGGCTCCGACATGAGACTCCAAAATAATCAGAATAACATTCGGATTTTTCAGTTGATTATTTTTATTAATATCATACAATACTTTATGCTCAATTGTGGTTTCATTAAGATCATTGGCAATTTTTTTAGCTTTTTCATAATTAAAATAGGTTAAGGATTCTTTGATTTTTTTTTCAGAATGTAACTCAATATAGGAACGACCTAACAGAAATACTCCATTCAAAGCAATTTGATTTGCCGGGTTACTTTTGCAAAACATTGCATGTCCCCAATCTATTGGTCGCTGCTGCAAACCACCCCTGGCAAATATTACCAATAAAATAAGAGTTATTGGTAAAAACAAAAGATTTGTCCACCATTTTGAATCATGATTTTTTACTTTAAAATATATCTTTCTAAATGAAAAAATTGCAACAAAGGAAGTCAAAATAATAATGAATAGAAATAGAAAAACCGGATATTCTTTCAAAAAAAATTCAATAGTATCATGTTGCCTGACACAGGGTTGAAAAAGTTGAAAATTTAAATGATTACCAAATTCTTTATAAAAATTAATATCAATTAAATAGAGAGTATTAAGTACAGTAAAAGCCAGACCGAAATATATTAAACTAAATAATTTAAAGTATCGGGAATTCCATCCTATCCAGGGCAGGAAAATTATTAATGATATAGGTGCAACTAAATATGCAGTAATAACTCCATCCAACCTGAGTGCAATATAAAAAGCTTTAAGATATAAGAAAAATTCTGATATACTTAACTGATCGGATAATGAAATCAAGAATGCAACTCTCCATAAGGCGATCAAGATTATCATAGAGATAAAAGCACCTGCTAAATACAAAAAACTATAGGGAATAAAATTAATTAATTTCTTTAATTTCAAACTAATCATTCCTTTGCCGCCAATTTTTCTAATAATTGAAAATCTAATTCAGTATCAATTTCCAGGGAATATTCTTCATCCATTATATAATATCCCATTTTACCGCCCAACCGATTCCCTGTTTCCATAAAATGCTTCCTTGTGAATAAATAAAAAGATCCATTTTCAATATATCGAATATCTTCTGCTTTTAAATCCTGCCTACGAGGTCTGTTTATAAAATCATATTCCGGAATTGCTTTCTTCCCATCTATTTTCCAAAAAAACCTATGTGTTGGGGATATTGTGAGAAGAGAATCAAAATCCCCATGAATAAATTTACTAACCGCCTTTTCTAAACTATTATCCGGACGATATGGGCTGGTACATTGTAAAAAGGCAATAATATTTAATTCTCTGCCATCTTTTTCAATCTCCCTGATTCCATGCTCAATTGCACTTTCAGATGTTGCAAGATCTCCGGAAATATCAGCAGGGCGAAATATGATTTTTGCTCCGGCTTTGCTCGAAATTTCTGCGATTTTTTCATCATCAGTAGATACAAATACTTCTGTAATTGATTTTGCTGATTTAGCAAATTCGATAGAATGTACTATTAAAGGTTTTCCTAAAAATATTTTAATATTTTTACCTGGAATTCCTTTACTCCCGCCACGAGCAGGTATAAATGCTATATTTTCTTTCATAAATTTTTATTCCTGGTTTATTCTGCTATTTCATCTTTTCCCTGAAACTGCATTTTATACAATTTAGTATATATTCCATCAGGATTCTGTAACAGTTCCTCGTGTTTTCCCGATTCAACAATTCTGCCCTTTTCAAGCACAATTACTTTATCAACATTTTTAATAGTTGATAAACGATGGGCAACAACCAGCACTGTCCGCTCTTTCATCAAGGTAGCAACAGCCTCCTGCACTTTTTCTTCAGATTCTGTGTCTAAAGAAGAGGTTGCTTCGTCCAGAATAAGGATTGGTGGATTATTGAGCAATGCCCTGGCAATTGCCAGTCTCTGGCGCTGTCCACCGGAAAACTGGACACCATTTTCTCCAATTTGTGTATTAAATTGCTCCGGCTGTAATTTTATAAACTCCATGGCATTTGCTGCTATTGCTGCGGCTTTTACTTCTTCAAGGGTAGCATCGATTTTTCCATAAGCAATATTATTAAAAATTGTATCATTAAAAAGTACTGTTTCCTGAGTCACAATTCCAATTTGCCTGCGTAAGGATGAAATTGTAACATCATTGATATTTTTACCATCGAATAGTATTTCACCATCATTTACTTCATAAAACCTTGGTAACAGATCAATAATTGTGGATTTTCCGGCCCCACTACGCCCGACAAAGGCAATCGACTCACCTTTTTTAATCGTAAAATTGATATTATTAAGTACTTGCTCAGATGTTACATATTTAAAATTCACTTTTCTATATTCAATTTTATCAGAAAATAATTCCAGGTTTATTGCATTTGCCTTTTCTTTAATAGTTACTTCTTCATCCATAAGTTTAAATACTCTGGTTGCAGAAGCAATACCCTGTTGAATATGAATATTTGCTTTATTTAGTTTCTTAATTGGTTGTATAGTAGAAAAAAGCAAAATAACAAAACGTAAAAAATCTTCAGAGTTTAATCCCTCACCGGATAATACACGTGCCCCACCAAACCACAATAATAAAATTCCAATCGATACTGATAATAGTTCACTAATTGGTGTAGATGCTGAATCTAATTTTTTTCTACGATATAAAAGAGAAAAATACTTTGCTGTTTCTTTGTAAAATTTTTTCCTCTCAAAATGTTCCATACCAAAAGCTTTGATGATTCGCATTCCATTCAGTGTCTCACTTAAAATAGATAAAATACCGGCAATCTGCCTGGCAGACCGTTTTGATTTTCTTCTAATACTTAATCCAATTTGAGAAATCACAATCCCGGTCACCGGCAAAATTAATAAAGCGGCCAGGGCCATTTGCCAGGAAATAATGAATAAGCCGGTAATAAACACTAAAATATTAAGGGGTTCTACCAATAACTGATCAAATCCTACCATAAATGAACGTTGCATAAATTTCACATCATTTATAATAACTGATGAGATTTTTCCCGATTGTCGGGTATCATAAAACTCTAAGGGCAAAACAGTCAGACGAGAGTAAAGATTATTGCGTATATCTGTGACAACATGATATTGGACAGAACCAAGAGTGATATTTTTTATATAGAAAAAAATATTTTTAATCACAAAAGATAAAAATATCATCATACAAAGAATTTTCAGAGAATCATAAGGATCATCCCTCATAATAAGTTTATTCGTCGCCGATTTAATTTTTGCATTTATATTATTTTCCATATCAGGTCCGGCCTGACTGAGAATATTTTCCGTACTATTATGCACCTCTTCAGGGAAAACCACCTGCATAAAAGATGCAGAAAGCCAAATGGAAGCGCTATTGAATGTCACATATCCTACTGAACATAAAATACTTATTACCAAAACCAGGATATAGGGTTTGGCATATTTCATCATTCTAAAAAAATCCTTCATTTATTACATCCCGCTTTAACCTATTTTATTTAATTTCCCAAGACTCAGCATTTCTTCAACAATAGCTTTTTCTTTTAAGATATCATGTTTACCGGCCTTTTTAATAATATTTTTTTCTATCAGGAATTTTATCAAAAAAGAATCATAATAATGAGTTTTAGAATCAATAAAAAAATCAAATCCATGGATATAAACCTTTTTAAAATTATCAAGTGCCCAAAATATGGAATTCAAACCGGTTGTTAACCGATTACATCCTGACAATTCCTCAAACTCCTGAATTTTTGTTATCTCAACCAACTCATATCTGTCATGATTCACCCCGAGTAATTTATCAACTCTTGTGAATATTTTTTTACCCTTTTTTTTCAAAATCTTGCTTGGAATCAATACAATAATTCTTTTCGGCAAACTAGTCCGTTTTTTTAATTTACTATTTGCCCCATTGAACCAAATATCAGTTTTTGAACCGGAATATTTTTCAAACCCCTTAAGTGCATAATTATTAATTCTTCCGACAATAGGAAAATCGTCAATAACATCACCTAATTCTGTTTTTAAAACAGAATGGCCATTGGCAACTATTAAAATTTTTTCATTTTTCATAATATTAGATATATTCTAATCAAAGTTTATCTCTAACCAACAAATTTGACTATGGTACAATTTTCTCAATTACGTCGGCAAAACGTTTGATATGGTGTTTCCGGGAAAAGGTACTCCAATACCTGTTATTGGCATTTTGAGTAAATTTGTCGCAGAGCTTCCGATCAGAATAAATTTTTCCAAAGCCATCTATCATTTTATCTATATTGGTTAATGGAAATAAAAATCCGGACTCACCATTCTGTATCATTTCAGGAATTCCATCAACATCTGTTGACAAAATTGGTATTTTTAACAACATTGCTTCAAGAATGACACGAGGTAAAGCCTCTGCTCTGGTTGGCAAAACAAATACATCAGCAGCGTAAATATATTCTTTTGCATTTGTCTTTGCCCCTAAAAATTTAATTTTTTCAGCATGTTTATCGGATTTGGCATTTTTATAAATTTGTTTTTGATATTCACCACCCCCCATTGGTCCAACAAAATAAAGGTCAATTTCAGGAGCAACTTTCAATATTTGATCAAAATTATCAACTAAGATATCCTGACCTTTACGATATTGAATACTACTTACACATACAGCAATAAATTTATCTTTCGGGAGTCCTAATTTCTTCCTGACTTCACTTTTTTTCTGTTTAGTAATTTGAGCAATTTCCAACTCCTGGGCACAATTTGGAATATAGTGACTTTTTTCTTTAATAAGAGGATTTAACTTAATCCATTCATTCATCACATTAGAAGAAACAAAAATAAAATTTTCATATATTTTCATTTTATTCAGAGCATTATTAATTCCTTTTCCATCATTTTTAAAATCAATAAAGCGAGGTGATTCACGGATAATAAGTGTCCCGGGCCAATTAAAATTTTCCTTAATAGAATTGTAAATTACATGACTACTAAAACTATTAACAAAAGTCATTGCAGGAGAAATATTCTCAAGATTTTTACTTCTGGATTTATCAAATATTTTACTATCCAGCCATTTTACAATTCTCTCAAAATATGAAGAATCCCCAACAAGTGGGAATTTTGCATAACGAGGTGCCGGATATGTCTCACACTGCCTAATTTTATAACCATCAACAAACTCGGGCATTTCCCAGGCTTTTTTATAAATAACTGCAAGTTCGTGTTCTGTTTGGGACAATGAAGTAAGGACATCTAACCCCGAAATTGCGGCTCCATTCATTCCTTTTAAACTTTTTGATAATAATGCCAGCATTTCTTCTTCCTACCTGGCTTTGATATTTGCCATTGTTTCATAAAAGTACTGATAATATTCTTTAGAAGACAGCCATTTATAAATCATTGGTATTTCTTTCTGAAGAGTTTTTTTATTTTTTAGCAGATAATTATTAAACTCCTGATTCCCAAAAACATGCTTACCGCCCCACATAGGATTGATTTCAAGAAATATCGGACTTCCATTTACCAGGAAAAATTCTATCGCACCAAGGTTACATCCAAGGCTGTTCATGGCTTTGAATAAAAGTTTATCGAGTTTTCTCTCATCCATTATTTTGCCTAATTCCTGATTGGTTGAGATAAATTTTTCCATACCCTCAATTTTAAGATCACGGGCATGAAAACTGAGTTTCTTACTTGGCAATCCATAATAACTCAAAACTTCATCATTAAGTACATGAGCACGATAAATTGTATAAAAACCATCATCTGATTTAGTGTCAATAAATTGAACAGCAATTATTTTAGTATCATTTCTTCTTTTTATACGTTTTTGAACTCGCTGATCCAGATTATCAATTATTT
This sequence comes from Fidelibacterota bacterium, assembly GCA_029939575.1. Taxonomy (GTDB): domain Bacteria; phylum Fidelibacterota; class UBA2242; order UBA2242; family JAOZSR01; genus JAOZSR01. The sequence goes on along the minus strand of JAOZSR010000005.1, from coordinate 5,510 downwards.
TTAAAATTTCACTAACTTCAGTATTTTCATTTAAAATTACCATTCCCCTACTGCCGGTTTCATTATTTGTTCTTAAAAGAATGGTTTTATACTTCTCTTTAAATTTTAGCAATTGTTCAATCGATTTATTATAGTTTCCGGATTGCTTATCTTTTTGTAATACAATATAGGCTGGGCTTTTTACACCATTTTTTTCCCAGATTGAAAAACTGCGATCTTTAGAATCGTAATTATAAAAGGCATTAATATCATTAATTATGATCTTGTTATCACGGATTTTTTGCAATTTTCGATTTATTCGTTGATAACAGGCATCATTAGTTGACTCCGGTTTATTTCGGACAAAAATAATATCTGAAGCGGAGGAAAAATGAATCCGCTTCGTATTAGCAGATTGTTTAAAGCCTGCTACTTCATCTAATCTGGAATTTTCTAAACGTCCATTGGGATAACTAAAAGGAATTATTCCCTGTTTACGTCCTAACATATATATTTTTGACGGTTTATTTTTCATTGGCATAATTTTAATAAAACCTTAGTTAATCTTGTTGTATTTTTACCATCAAAACGTAAAAAATCTTTAGCTGCTTCAAAATCAACTTCCGGATTCTCTCCTTTAATTATTTGTTGGATTGATATTACAGATCCGATTCGCGAAAAATCCAGACTACCATATCTATTTTGCTCTCCACAAAAATCATTAATAAAATAGGTTGGAACTCCGGATAATAATGCTTCCAGACCTCCGGTTGAGCTAATTGTCATAGCAAATTTGGTCGAAGAAAAAAGTTTATATAGAGCTTTATCTGAGACGCTGATATTTTGAGGAATATTTTCCATATTACTCAGAATATCCGGCAAATGATATTTAGGACGGTGAGTATGGGCGACCAATTTAGAAAATCTTGGTTTTATAATGACATTGTTCTGAGGAAAAGCCCGAGCAAGTTCTACTAAATATTCTACCAGTTTTTTACGATCATTATAAGATTCGGGAAATGTTGGTTGCTCAATAAATAAAATATTATCTCTATTCTTTCTTTCCTGATTTTCCAATTCAAAATGAAGTTTATCTAATTGAGGTAGTCCGCTAACTTCTAATTTTGTTTTTTGAGAATTAATTATCCCTGTCTCTAATATTTTATATTTCCAAATATCCCCCGGAATCCAGATTAAATCAGACCCGGAACGTCTTCTGACACCTTTCAAAAATCCTTTAGGATGGTTGTTTAATAGTGCCCCTGCATATCCTGTAGCAATTTTTGTAGACAAACCTTTTTTATGAATATATTTTATAATTTTCGGGATAAAACGCGCTCCAACAGATCCAATCACAGCAACATCATAATTGTTTTTTAATTCTCTGTAAATCTGGAATAAATTTACTTTTTGATATTCCAGATCTACCATCATTGATTGAATTTTATCCGTAATCCAATTACGTTCACGAATTTTTTTATAAAACAAAATCTTACAATCATGTGTTGATTTTTGCAGTGAACTAATAACCGGAGTTAAAGTTCGAACAAAACTATCGTATTGAAGAATAAAAATAAATTTCATAAAAATTATTATGCTAATCTGGTTTGATTAAAATCAGTTATTTGTTTAAGAGATCTCTTATATTCTGAATTTGGAAGATCGTAAAGAAAACTCAAAGCTTTTTCAGACACTTTTCTAATTTTCTCCTCAGTATATTCAATACTCTCTGTTTCTTTAACCATTCTTAAAATATCTTCAACATTAGCATTGGTAACTTCACCCTCTAACATACTGAGAAATTTTTGCTTATCATTATTTTGAACAGATTTTAACATATTAATTACAGGCAAAGTGATAATATTGTGTCTAATATCCATGCCAACAGGTTTTCCTGTATCATGAAAATTGCCATTTATATCCAGAAGATCATCTTTAATTTGATAAGCAATACCCAGGTATTTCCCAAACTGATAAAGTTTTTCAATATCTTCAGAAGAAGCGTCCACACTAATGCCTCCAATTTTGCAGCTGGCAGCAAAAAGTGAAGCCGTTTTAGCCCAAATCATATCAAAATAAATCTGCTCGGTTATTCCCTGGGAAACACTTTTTTCAATTTGCATAATTTCTCCGGTGCTTAGAAGTTCAGTAGTTTTGATCAAAACCTCCATAGCTTCCGGACTCTCTAACTTTATCATTTCAGAAAGTATACGGGTAAAGAGGAAATCACCATATAAAACCGCAGTTTTATTATTCCACCGGAAGTTTATCGACTCTCTTCCTCGTCTTGAATCTGCTTCGTCTATTACATCATCATGGGCCAAGGTTGCTATATGTAAAATTTCAATTAATCCAGCTACTCTATTGGTAAATGAATTTGGAGTTCCTACCATATTTGCGCAGGTTAAGACTAAAGCCGGACGTATTTTTTTCCCCTTTAGTTCTAAAATAAATTCAGTGATTTTTTCTATAAGCCCAACATCAGAATAAAGAAGTATTCTAAAATCTTTCTCAAAATTATTTAAAGTGCTTTGGATAGGTTGAAAAATCGTATTTAAAGATAATTTTTTTGAAGTTATATTGCTTCCAGGCAAACTATTTTTTTTCCTTTCCTACTTTATTATTTTTGCCGTCTTCTTCCGGCTTAGATGCTGCAACTTTAGATACATAAATACTGATTTCATATAAAAACAGCAATGGAATTCCCATCATAATCATACTAATAGGATCAGGGGGAGTTATAAAAGCTGCTAAAATCATGCTTATTAAAACGGCAAAACGCCAGTATTTTCTAAGAAAAGTATGAGAGACAAGACCCATTTTGGTCAGCATGAAAGACAAAATCGGCATTTGGAAAACTATTCCGGAAGCCATGATCAACTGAATCACAAATTTTGTATAATATTCAATAGAAATATTTTTCTGAATATTTTCTGTTCCTATAGCAATTAAAAATTTTAAAGCAAAAGGAATAATTATAAAATATGCAAAAGAGATTCCAACAAGAAAAAAAAATGTAACACTAATAACCAGAGCAGGTCCCCATTTCCGCTCATTTGGAAACAAACCCGGTGCAACAAAGGCCCAAAACTGATAAGCAATCACAGGAATCGACAACGCCAAACCCATTACAAAAGCCACTTTAAATTTTAAAAAAAGTAATCCCTGCACTTTAAGAACCTGGATTGTCATATCACCCATTAAAGTTTTTGCCGGCAATAATAACATTTCAATAAAAAAATCAGAATATATAAATGAGCCGATGGCAAATAATACGATTGTAATAAGGCATTTCATGATACGCCATCTCATCTCTTCCAGATGATCAAGAAATCCCATTTCACTATTTTTTTCTAAATTTTCTTTTTTTTCTTCTTCCATTATTATTCCGGATCAACTTTAAAAAAATCTATGAAATTAAAAAAAATTCAAGACAATAATTTATAAGAGATATTCATTTTTTTCTAATATATTCTTCTTTTTCACAAAAAAAACCTTTCACATATCCGGAAAGGTATTTTTATCATAACAATTAATTTTATATTGTAAAACTCAGGCTTTAATTCTATCCAAAACGATCAATAAATTTGTCATACTTAAGAATTGAAATTTTTCTGCCTGTTTTCATGACAAATCCCTCATCTTCAAGTTTTTTTAGCATCCGGGAAACTGTTTCTCTTGAAGTGCCGGACATATTAGCAATATCATGTTGAAAAGGTAATTTATCAATAATAACCTGCCCCTGTTTGATTGTGCCCAATTCCTCAGCCAGCCTGATTATTGTCATCGCGATTCTACTTTCGGCGTCACTTAAAGATAAACCTTCGATTTGCTTATCAGATTTTCTCAACCTGGTTGCCAATTCTTCTAAAAGAGTAATCGCAATTCTGGGATGTTTTTCTAATAAATTCAGAAAATCACCTCGTTTTAATAATAGAATATCTGAATCTTCCAGCGCTACAACATTAGCAGAACGACTTTCACCATCAAATATTGCCATTTCACCAAAAAAATCACTTTCACTAAGAATTGACAAAATTACTTCACGCCCTTCATCACTTATCCTCGTAATTTTTACACTACCTGTTTTAATGATAAAAAGAGTATCCCCTTCTTCCTCTTCCATAAGAATCATATTGTTCCGAGCATATGTTTTTTTCTGAAGAAGATTATCTATTTCTAACAGAGCCTCTTCATCAAGTTCGGAAAACATTGGTATGTTTCTTAAGACATCTACACTCATTTCACCCTCATTTTTTTAAAAGATAAACTTATAAAAACTAAAATAAAAGAAAAATCTTATATTTATAAGAATATTAAGAAATAATTAATTCTTTTCTTTTGTTTTTTCTCCAGGTTTATTCTTACTAAATTTTTCAATAACTCCTGGAACCAAGTCAATTATTTTTTTTATCCCATGATTTTCACCATTCATTAAATGGATTTTAACATCACCCTGGTGAACTGTAATTATAGCTACAGGTTCGATTGAAGCTCCTCCTCCTGTACCGGTTCCATGATGACCTTTGCTATCATCATCCTTTCCACCACTACCGGCACCAAAACCAACACTTATTTTTGTTACTGGAACAATAGTAGTTTCCCCGGCCTGGATCGGTTTTCCAACTACAGTTTCAGAAGATACAATGTCTTTCAATTTACTTAATAATGTGTCAACAACTTTTTCTATCATTTTACACTCCTTTTTTCCATAACTTTTTATATGAATAAATTACAATTGAAAGAATTTTAATCAATCTTATCGAACCTCCAAGATAAAACTCCCCCTCGATTTTTTTATTTATAAAATCCGGAGTAATGGAAAAATTATCATTTTTTATAAACATTTTTCTTAATGAACAATATACTCCATAAAAAATACCTGTTTTTGCGGGATTTGCCAAACCAATTTTGAGTTGCCCGGTAATTTTTTCCTTTCTCCATAAATTTAAAAATTTGATGAATATTGTTTTTATAAGGCTAACCTGCTCTTTAAAAGATAATTGCTTAAACTTTATCATAATATTTAATTTTTTCTTGTTTTTATCTTTTTTAGATTTGGTCTTTACTTTTGCTTTATTTGAATCTGTTACTTTTTTTGTAAAATTATAAGTGAATATTTTCAATTTCAGATTAAAGAATTTTAAATAGAAAACAACATTTTTAAATTTTGTTTTTATTTTAATACCAACCCTTTTATTAAAAAATAAAATCAACAGTTCAATTTTTTTACAATTACTGGTAAACAAGCCTTTAACAGAAAAAAAAGATCTGAGTAATATCAATAATAACAAAACAATAAGCAAAAATAAAATTAGATATATAAGGGTAAATAAAAAGATTTTTAAAAATATTAACATTTTTTTCTCTTTTTTCTTTGAATTTCAGGTATAACTTAAGTAAATTTCTCCACTTTTTGAAAAATTAATATTTGAAATAAAATAAATGAGGACTAAATGAGCCAAAACAAATCAGTCCAAAAAAGAATCAGACAGGCAGAAAAAGCCAGAATTCGCAACAAACATTATAAA
>JAOZSR010000179.1 GCA_029939575.1 Fidelibacterota bacterium | reverse complement strand
AATAATTACATTTTTTGATGCTTTAGATTTTAGTTCAATGTCTTGGTGAAAAAATACTTAAATAATATTGCAAATACTTGTATATAGAATTATTACTGATTAAGTTATTGCTAATTATTAAAAAATGAATATCAAAAGTACTTTGAATATTAAATGCGGAATAGTTTCTATATATAGCAAGTCTTTCTACCTATAGCAATAAGTTTCTTATTGAAGAAACTTATTTGGAAGGATTTTAGTTGGTTAATAATATGTTAGCAGGATATAAGTGGCACAAGAAACTTATTGCATGTTCTAAAAAATAATCATAATCTATAGATAAGTAATTACTGAGAAAAATATGATACTCGATAAAAATATAAAAGAAGAAATTAAACAAGAATTAAAAAACAGTTTAAAACAAGAAAAAGAAATCGATAAAATAATTGTTTTTGGCTCATTTCTTTCTGATTCGGATATCAATGATATTGATGTTGCTATATTTCAAAATAGTAAAGAGTCTTATCTTCCATTAGCATTAAAATACCGCCGACTAACAAGAGCGGTTTCAAAGCGAATTCCAATTGATATAATCCCTGTGGGAAATAAAAATTCTGATTCTATCTTCATAAAAGAAATTGAATCTGGAGAATTAATTTATGAAAGATGAAACATCTCGCTGGTTATTATATGCAAAAGAAAATCTTGAATCTGCAAAACTGTTAAATGAAAACCATCTTTATAATCCTTCTTTACAAAATATGCAACAATGCATAGAAAAAAGTCTGAAAGCAATATTAATTGAGAATAATTATAAATAAAAAAAGACACACAGTATAACAGAATTGAAGAATATTATTAATTCAATAGGCAGTGAAATTGAAATATCAGATGATGATTGTGAATTTTTTGATTCGATATACTTACCGTCTAAATATCCAGTTCTGAGTGTAATTCCAGATTTTATGCCAGATCATGAAATTTGCAATTATGCAATTAATATTGGCACAGAAATATACAATACAGTTATAGAAATAATTAAAAAATAAAGCCTGCTAACATCTGCGTGGATCGAACGCCTTGGCGTATTCTGTTAAACTTGTGATATGAGGCACGTTTTGATGATTTTGCGCTAAAGCGTCTGGGCTAATGACGATTCGGCGTTCGGCGTCGCTCACGCTTGTTTATAATAGTTGGAATATATCATTGAGAAAAGATTTGATATGTTTTTTTAATTTATTAAAATATAATGAAGTTTGATTTAGTTTTCTTAACATTTTTAATTATTATTGGAGATTTCGATGCAAAAACTAAAACTTATTATTCTACTAATATTATTTATTTTATCTAACTGCAATTCACAAAAAAATCATCAGGATAATTTTTTTACTACGATAGATGATGCAAATTGGTTCATTCTGACAAAAGAAGATGTTTCCAATACTCCATATCATACAAACCACTATGATTTTTTTGGAAAATCAATTTCCGGATTTAACACTTTTATTTTAAAAGCAATTGACACTGTCCAATCTAAAGCAATGGATGGAGGTGGTTATTTTATAGGAATAAATGCTAAACCAACCGAATCTCCAATCGGCTATAAACTTAGCCTTTTTGGCCAACAATTATTAACACCACCGAGAACAACAAGTTATTGCAGTGGCTCAACCTATTCGGCATTTATTGAAAGCCTGAATATGATCTATAAAAACAAATCCGAAAATTTATCAGAAGCACGATTTGAATCTTTGAGGATGCAGGAACCTGATGACAGCAGACGAAATGATGGCATCAAATTTTGGGGAAAATGGAATGACGATGGTTTTGGAAACCATTTTGCTTTAGTTCAATATTCCGAAATGGGAACAGTGATTAAACCTGCAAATGCCCGGCCTGGTGATTTTCTAAATATTTCCTGGAAATCCGGCGGAGGACATTCTGTGATATTTTTAGGTTGGTATATAAATCAAAAAAATGAAAAATGTGTTGTTTATTGGTCCAGCCAAAAAAGTACAAATGGTTTAGGCGATGCTATTGTTCCAATTAACAAAATACGGGAAGTGATGTTTGTCCGGCTCACTTCTCCAGGTAAACTATTTACCTTTGATACTGAAAAACAAGTCGATGATTCTATTAAAGGATATTTAATTAATTGGTAGATTAATATGTGTTTTACAAAATACTATAATCAAATGTTATGTTTAAATTATCCGGATTCTCCGGCATATCTTCCCTGGTTTTCAAAAATAGTACCGATGGGATTGCGGCGATGGCGATAATTGCAGTTATTTTATAAGTAAGATCCATTCCAATTCTATCCGAAGCAAGGCCAACCAACACTACCATTACCGAACTGATAAGAAAAGATATTGTCATATAAATACTATTAATAAAAGACATCCTTTCAGATTTAATATCATGAATAATGGCTAATAAAACCGGACCACTTGCAAATAGGAAAAAACCTGTGGCAATCAAAATTGGTATAACCATGATACCATCAAGAATCACAAACAGCCACATTAGAATCGGATTTATAACAGCAATTATTAACAATGCTTTCTTTCGCCCGATTTTGTCGGAAATGATCCCGGCTATTAATACACCTCCTGCTCCCGAAAATTGTAATATTGATAATGAAATTCCTGCCATCCACAAACTACTACCTTTGGAAGTTAGATAAGTTGGCAGGTAAATCGTCAATGCAGATTTCATTGCAGCACGGGCAAAAATGAATCCACTAATTGCCAGGAAAAAGGGGATTAAGCGTGAAAAAGTTTTTTTTGTACTAACTGATTTTTTCTTTTTAAAATCCTGTTTAATAGAAATATTGTGAAGACGAAAATACAAGATCAATGTTGCAATCAAACTAATTGGAAGCAGGCGAAAACTTCCCTCAAGTCCCCACAATGAAACTGCTCCCAGGATAGTTAGTGGTCCTAGGGTTCTGGCCATTTCACCACCAAACATGTAAAAACTCATTCCCTTACCGATTTGATTATGTGATAGATGTTTTA
>JAOZSR010000103.1 GCA_029939575.1 Fidelibacterota bacterium | reverse complement strand
TTGTACGTAATTTAGTGTACTAAGTTGTCCAATACAATTTAGGCACAGAGGGTATAAAAAATTTATACATAAGAAACACCTTTTTTATTAAATAGCACTTATGTATAATTACAGTTTTTTTTTGTTATCTATAAGAATAAAATAAAAACAATATTAAATTATATGGATTTCTATTATCTTTCTTTTTTCAAAGAACCAGGGTACTTTTAATATACGAGAATGACAGCAAATTTACTTTTTACGAAATGGTTAATTATTAATATATAAAACTTAAAATTGGAGAAAAATGGGTAATGCATTATTTTATAGGAATCTATTGGATTCATTAAAAGATCCTTTCGTTTTTGTTGATTTAACTCATGAAATACGCTATATGAACAAAGCAGCCAAAAATCTATATGCACAAGGTGAACTATTGATTGGAAAAACCATTTTTGAATGTCATAACGAGAAGTCAAATCGAAAAATACTGGAAATTTTCGGAAAAATGAAAAATGGACTGGAAGAAGAATTAATCACCGATAATAAAAAATACCGAATCTATATGCGGGCAGTCTATGACCAGTATGATGAATTAATTGGCTATTATGAAAGATACGAACCGCCTGTAAAAAAATAGTAAAATAAGACTAAGAAATCCAAACAGGTTTCAAGGGAACAATTTAATTTAGTCTAAAGAAAAATTCGAGCCCATTTGTGAAAATTCGGGATAATTCATAAACAGAAGTTATTTCAAGGTAACTGTAAATGTAGTTCCTTTATCAGGCTGACTTTTTACCGTAATTTTACCATTATATAATTTTACAATTTTATTTAAAATTGATAAACCTAATCCGCTGCCTTCAATATTTTTGGTTTTATCATTGGTAATTCGGCTAAATTCCTTGAATAGTCTATTCTGTTCCTCATCACTCATACCAATTCCGGTATCTGCTACAGAAATAGAAATCAGATCAGCTGTTTTTTGAACATCAATATCAACATTTCCATTATCTTTATTATATTTAACGGCATTGGAAATCAGGTTATTCATAATTATTTCAAGTTCGCTATCATCACCTTGTAATTCAATATCTTCGCTGATCTTAAATTTAATTGTGATATCTTTATCATCAGCAGCAGGTTTGGCAGTTTCGATAGCCCTTTCAATGATTGGTTTCAACTGACAGTTTTTTACTTCCCGTTTCTTTTGACCGGATTCGATTTTTGTCAGGTCCAACAGATCTGAAATCATTTTTTTCATACCAATAATTCTGACATTACTACGCTGAATCATCGTGTCATAATCATTAATATTTTCGCCAAGAACTTTATCCATCATTATGTTTAAATAACCCTGAATAGCGTTAATTGGAGCTTTTAGTTCATGTGCCAGAACAGAAATAAATTCAAACCGGACTCTTCTTTTTTCCCTTTCAAGTTTCTTTACCTGTCGTGCCAGTATCAGGTTTGTAGCTGCTTTTTCAACTACATCACGTAATTCTTTAGGTTCAAAAGGCTTGGCAAGAAAATCGAATGCTCCGCGTTTGATTGCAGAAACAGCAGTTTCAAGAGAAGCATAGGCAGTTACCATAATTGTTGCCATTTCACTATCTTCGGAAGTTACTTCTTCCAGCACCTCTAATCCTGACATTTCCGGCAATTTATAGTCAAGAAGCATTACATCGGGTTTAAAAGATTTAACTAATTCAAGAGCTTCTTCCCCGGTTTCAGCCATTTTAATATCAAATGATATCTCTTCATCTATGTCCGGAATTTGGATTTTATGACGAGCCAGAGATTTTTTCATTCCCAGACGCATTCCTAATTCATCGTCAACAACCAATACTTTTAATGCAAACATAATTATTTTATCAACCTCATTATTTCTTTTTCTAATTGTTCAAAACGGATTGGTTTAGTTAAAAAAGCATCGGCTTTAATCCATGATTTTTCTTCATTTGTTTTGGCATCAAATTCAATTCCGGTTTCGCTTGTAACACCGGAAGCAATAATAACCGGAATATTGGCATCTTTTCTTTTGATATGATAAGCCAAAGCAAATCCGCCATCCATATTTTCCATCATAAGGTCTAAAAGTGCAATATCAGGTGTAAATTCTTTTAGTAGTTTTTCTCCATCCTTTTGACTTTCAGCGGTTCTTACAAAATAACCTGATGCTTCTAACCTGATTTTAGTTTGAGTTAAAAAATCAATATCATCATCAACAAGCATAACTGTAATCTTTTTTTTGTTTGTACCCATTTTATTTTCCCTATATTTTTAGACCGGAACAGACAGATTTACAGAATTGTTTTATAATTTTTTTCCTGCTTATCATATTGTCCTATCCTATTTCACTTTTTCTAAAACTTTTAACATTATATTTTTTTCTTTTTTGTACTTTTTCTTGGTAATCTTATTTTAAAAACTGTTCCCGTAGGTCCTTTCGTTGGATCATCGTTTGAAGTAACACTTATATCACCATTATGCATTTTTATAATACCATAAATTACAGATAAACCAAGGCCTGTTCCCTGCCCCGATTGCTTGGTTGTGAAAAAAGGTTCAAAAATTTTACCCAGATTTTTCCTTGAAATTCCGGTACCGGAATCTTTTATATAAAGCATCGCATCTTTATCATTGCCGCCACATTGAATTGTGAGATTACCTCCTTCAGGCATTGCATAAATACTATTATTAACAAGATTTGTTACAACCTGGATAATTTGATCATGATCAATTTCAGCAAAGGACTCGTTTTCATTATTTTCAATATTAACTTTAATATTTTCCGGTATTCTGATTGTTTTTAGAAATTTTCTCATCATATTGACAAGATTAACTTTTTTAATTTCAACTTTATTTTTCCGTGCAAAATCTAACAATCCGGAAACAATAGTTTTGCATCGATTTGCTTCATTAACAACCATTTCCAAATCTTCAAACATTTCTGAATCTTCTTCAACCTGTTCTTTTAGCAGATTTGAAAACATAACAACCGTTCCAAGAGGATTGTTTACTTCATGTGCAATTCCGGCGGCCAGTTGTCCCATACTGGCAAGTTTTTCAGCCTGGGTCAGAGCATTTCTTGTATCGTCAAGTTTTTCATCAGTAATTTTTAAATCTTTAATGGTTGTGTGCAATTTTTCAATTACATAGGGCAAACACATTTCAGATTCAGCAATACCATTTTTGATTGCCTCGGCATGGGCACGGCATGTATCATATCCGCAAGCACCACAATTTAATTCATCGCTGGGATCATTTTTTCCCATCTTGTGAAGAATTTCTTCAATTTCACCGGTTTTATTGGATTCCATGGTCTGAGTACATGTTAAAAATTCACGTGACAAATTTAAATTCGAAAATTTTTCCGAATATTTACTGTGCTCATTTTCATCTCGTTTTGGAACTATTGCTTTGACATATTTACTAATTTGTGTCCGTCTCTTATATAATGGTGAATCGGTAGTCATCCCGGCTCCCATAATACATCCATCACAACACAATAAATCCAGGAGTTTGCAATCCAATGTTCCCAATTCGAATTCTTCAACTGCTTCAATAAAATGGGATTTTCCGTTGGCAGAAACTACATTACCGGTTATCAAATCTTCATCAATCATGGCTGTTGCCAGCATTCCGCGCCGGATAGGAAAAAGATTACCACGCTTTGCAAAAGGCGGATCAAAATCACATTCCTCAATATCCTGAAATTGCAATTGATTCATATTAAACATTGTTCTTAATTCGCCAAAGGTCAAAGCGTCATCCATTTCGCCTTCCATTTCTTCGCTAAAAACTTCACCTTTTTTTGCGATACATGGACCTAGGAAAACAATTTTGATATCATTTCCATAAAGTTTCTTAACCATTCTTGCTGTTGCAATCATTGGAGAAACTACAGGTGCAAGATTTGGAATCAAACCCGGGTGATATCTTTTTACATAACCAAATACTGCCGGACATGCCGTTGCAATATATCTTTCTTCGGTAGTACTATCAACAAGTTCTTTCATTTTATTTGCGACTAACTCTGCGCCAAAGCCAACTTCATTCACGAAGTTAAATCCAAGTGCTTTTATCATTCCAACAAGTTCCGGGAATTCCATTTCATTAAATTCTGCCGGAAAACTTGGAGCAAGAATCGCTACTGTTTTTTTGCCTGATTTTAACAATAAGTTAACATTTGGTATTGATGAATGGACTTTCTTTGCATTCTGACTGCAAACCTGGACACAATTGCCACAACCAATACAACGTTCAGGAATAATTTCAGCTTGTCCTTCGAATATTCGGATAGCTTTTGCAGGACACTCACGAACACAAGTGTAACATGTTCTGCATTTATCTTTTATTGTCGAGATTAATGGTTTTTCAATAGTACTCTTCATATATTCATCTCATTCAACTAAATTATTTTAACACATCTCTTTGTGTATAATGAGTATGTAATAATTTATGACTTTTTGGTCCGTTAGGTTCACCAAGATATTCTTTATATAACTTTTGAATATATTTATTATTATGAGAAGTTCTCACTGCACTATCCCGATCAATATCATACAAAACTTTCATCCTGGCCTTAATTGCATCCATATCAACATAATGTGGCTGTCCGCCACCGTTGATGCAACCACCTGGGCAGGTCATAACTTCTATAAAATGAATATCATCACGTCCTGCAACAATCTCATCCAATAACTTTCTGGCATTTCCAAGACCACTTACTACAGCAACACCAACTTTTAAATCACCAACCGGAATATATGCTATTTTTATGCCGTCCATGCCACGTAGTTCTTTGATAACCGGATCAGCAAGTTCTTGCCCGGTTAATAAATTATAAGCCGTTCTTACAGCTGCTTCTGCCACACCACCGGTAGCACCAAAGATTTTTCCGGCTGAACTTCTTTCAGCAAATGGATTATCGGCAATTCCCGGTTCCAGTTTATTAAGATCCAAACCACGCATTTTTATAACCCTGGCAAATTCTCTGGTTGATAATACAGCATCAATATCCGGAGTACCGTGTTCATTTACCATTTCCGGTCTTTCCGCTTCAAATTTCTTTGCTGAACATGGCATCACACCAATACTAAAAATTTTAGTTGGATCTATTCCTTCTTTTTCTGCATAATAACTTTTTATAATAGCACCAAGCATTTGCTGTGGTGATTTACATGTAGAAACATTTTCAAGAAACTGTGGATAAAATTGCTCAACAAACTTCACCCAGCCAGGAGAACAACTTGACATTATGGGTAATTTTTCACCGGCTTTTACTCGGTTTACGAATTCTGTTGCTTCTTCGACAATCGTTAAATCAGCTGTAAAAGAAGTATCAAAAACTGCGTCACAACCTAATCTTCGCATAGCCGTTACCATAACTCCGGCAACATCACGCCCGGGTTTTAGACCAAACTCTTCACCAATAGTAACAGAAATACTTGGAGCATGCTGAATTACAACATGTTTATCTGGATCGGCCAGAGCGTTCATAACTTCTTTGACATTACTTTTTTCTCTTAAAGCTCCTGTAGGACAGGCGATAATACACTGACCACAATTGATACAACTCGAGATATTTAAACCCTCTTTAAATGCAGTTCCAATTTCGGTTTTACATCCTCTTTCAACAAAATCAATCGCACTGACACCCTGAATTTCCTCACAAACACGTACACATTTTCCACAGAGAATACATTTTGCAGGATCACGTAATATTGAAGGGCTGGAAGCATCAATGTCATAAGTTGACTTTTCTCCAACAAACCGTCGTTGTCTGATTCCGAGTTCTTCAGCTTGATTCTGAAGTTCGCAATTTCCATTTCTGACACAATAAAGACAATCATCCGGATGATCAGCCAGTAGCAATTCTATAATTGTCTTCCTGGCTCTGATTGCTTTTGGAGAATGTGTTTCAATTTTCATACCTTCCTGAACCGGCATAGCGCATGAAGGTATAAGTCCGCTATAACCTTCAATCTCTACAACACACATGCGGCAGGCACCAGTTGGAAATAATCCGGGAATGTGACAGAGAGTCGGTACATTAATTCCTTCTCTTTTTAAAGTATCAAGAATCATTTCGCCTTTTTGAGCTTCTACTTCTCTATTATTAACTTTTATTTTAAACACAATAACCTCTTTCTTATTCTACTGTAACTGCGTTAAAACGACATACTTCCACACAGTTTCCACAACCAATACATTTATCATTGATAATGTAGTGTGGTGTTTTTGGTTTTCCAATAATTGCATCTGAAGGACATTCTCTGCTACATAATGTACAACCAACACACTTGTCTGTAACAATTTCATAGGTTAACAATTCTTTACATACTCCTGCAGTACATTTTCTCTCAAAAATATGTTCTTCATATTCTGACCTGAACCATCGAAGAGTACTTAAGACAGGATTTGGAGCGGATTTTCCTAATCCACACAAACTTGTATCCTGAATTACTTCTGCAAGACGATTTAGGTACATTACACCTTTGAATCTTTCCAGAGCTTCAAAGTTACTTTCCGATTCCTTGGCTCTTGTAATACTCTCCAAAATTTCCAGCATTCTACGAGTACCTTCACGGCAGGGAATACATTTACCACAACTCTCTCTTTGAATAAAATCCATAAAGAATTTTGCTACATCTACCATGCATGCATTCTCATTCATGATAACAAGTCCACCGGAACCCATCATGGCTCCAACTTTTTGTAATGATTCATAATCTATTTCTATATCAAGATGTTGCTCAGGTATACAACCGCCGGAAGGTCCGCCGATCTGAGCGGCTTTATATTTTTTCCCATCGGGAATTCCACCACCAATTTCATATACAACATCTCTTAGTTTTGTACCCATTTCCACTTCTACCAATCCTGTATTTTTAATATTTCCGGAAAGTGCAAATACTTTGGTTCCTTTACTGGTTTTTGTTCCTTTGGAATTGAACCAGTCTGCACCTTTAAATAAAATAGAAGGAATATTTGCTAAAGTTTCAACATTATTAATAATAGTCGGCTGTCCAAACAATCCGCTAACTGCAGGATATGGCGGCCGGGGTCTTGGCATTCCTCGTTTTCCTTCTATACTATGAATGAGTGCTGTTTCTTCTCCACAAACAAAAGCTCCTGCACCTTTTTTAATAACCATTTCCAAATTATATCCGCTATTTAGAATATTATCACCTAACAATCCATATTGCTTAGCAGAAGTAATGGCTGTTTTTAATCTTTCAATCGCCAATGGATATTCTGCGCGGATGTAAATGTATGCTTTTGAGGCACCAATAGCATAAGAAGCTAAGGTGAGACCTTCAACTAAAGCATAGGGATCGCCTTCAATAACAGCTCTATCCATAAAAGCTCCGGGATCACCTTCATCAGCATTACATATAAAATATTTTTGCTCTGCCGCTGTATTAAGAGCAAATTTCCATTTTCTTCCCGTTAGAAATCCACCACCGCCTCTACCACGCAATCCGCTTTTTTCAATTATATCACAAACTTCCCGGGGAGTCTGATTTCTTAAAACTGTTGCCAGGCCTTTATATCCTTCGTGAGCTATATACTGATCAATACTTTCCGGATCAACCTTACCACAGTTTTTCAAAACCCAACGGGTTTGTAGTTTGAAAAATGGGAAATCATTTATAGATACTACATTTTCCCACATTTTATTATTATTGGAAGGAATCTGTAATAAAGTATCGGCTTCAGGAACTTCATTATCAAAGATTGACTCTAGAATTCTTTCTGCTTTATCCTCAGTTACATTTCTGAAACATATCCTGTTTTTATCAGTAAACTGCACATCCATCAAAGGTTCTTCAGCACAAAGCCCGATACATCCAACTTCTACTATATCAGCTTCAATATTTTTATCCGCAAGGTAACTTTTGATAATTCGTAAAGTTTTCCCTGCACCTGCACCCAATCCACAGGTTCCGGTTCCAAGATAAATAGTAGGTTTGTCAACATTTTCATATGCAAGTTGAGAAAAACTATCCTGCAATTTTGATGATAAATCTTTTTTGTCTCTGATTAGCAAAGAACTGACAAATTCAGAAATATGCTTATCTTGTATATTTTGATTTGTTTTAGGCATCTTTACTTACCTCTCTACGATAATTTTTAATTAATTTTTTCACAGAATCCCTGGTTACTTTGGCATGAACCTCACCATTAACCGTAATTGCAGGTGCTAGCCCACAAGCGCCAATACAGGCAACAACTTCCAGGCTAAAAATCCCATCTCTGCTGGTTTCCCCCGGAATAATTTTTAAATGCCGTTTAAACTCTTCAAGAATGTTTAATGAACCTTTCACATGGCAGGCTGTTCCACGGCAAATTTCAATATGATATTTACCAACCGGTGTAAATCGGAATTGATTATAGAATGTTGCAACTCCAAAAATCTTACTAGCTGGTAAATTCAAATACTTGCCAACTTTTTCAACAGATTCCTTGGAGATAAATCCTTCTGTTTCCTGTATATCCTGAAGGATAGGAATCAATGAATCCCGTGAAGCATTGGGATACTTTTCAAAAACCAAATCAATTTTTTTACTCATTTGATACTTCCCTATTTATTATTATAATTTGCAAAATAAGATACTTTCTCCAAAGTCGTGATCATATCACGATTTTGTACGTAAATACTATCAGGTACATTAAGAATTATCGGTGCATAATTCAGAATACCTTTTATTCCACCATCGACCAATACATCGGCAACCTGCTGCGCATCTGTTGACGGAACAGAAATAACTGCTGTTTTGATATTATTTTTGATAATTATTTCTTTTAGATCATTTATATGGTAACTATGGC
Source organism: Fidelibacterota bacterium (assembly GCA_029939575.1). Taxonomy (GTDB): domain Bacteria; phylum Fidelibacterota; class UBA2242; order UBA2242; family JAOZSR01; genus JAOZSR01. The sequence continues at coordinate 2,555 of JAOZSR010000103.1, read as the reverse complement.
AACCTGCAATAACCCTGTTAATTTTGTTCGGGTTTTTATCAAAGAGAGCCACAATCTCAAGTTTTAAACTTTGCCCGTTAAAATAATCAATAATAGCACGACCCAGGTTCCCAAGACCAACCAAAGCGATTCCCTGCTTTTTATCAGGATCGATAAATTCCGCAATACTTTTAATTAAACACTGGACTTCATATCCATTAGCAGGAGATCCGCTATAACCAATATCCATCAAATCCCTGCGTACCTGAGCAGATGAAACCTGACATTTATTTGCGAGTTGATAAGAGAAGATATTTTTTTCCCCGTCGTTATAAAGTTTCAGCAAAATTCTTCTGTAAGTGATAATTCTTTCTATTTTGATTTCCGACCTATTCATATTATCCTTGTAACAAAATTCACATTGTGATTATTTTCACAGCATAAATATATGACAGAAAATTTTGCTTGTCAAGTTAATTATACTAAACTTTATACAAACAGTCGCTTTTTTATATTTCTTTTTATTAACAGTGTCTTATTCACGGGATTATAGATATTTGTATTGCCAAATTTTTATGATTATTGTTACCGGGACAAAAAATTTTACAATGATTATTTACCAGTTAATCTTATTCTTTATTATTTAATTCAATAAACTCATTAACAAGAATTAGTTCACAAGCCGCTGCCCCCGAGTCCTCCCTGCTTAACGAACTTTTCCAGATAAAACCTTCTACGGAAACGACTTTGACAAGAAAGCCCTGTATTCTGACTAATTTTCCTTCCCTTGTTCGTTTTAGTTGTCGCTTTATTTTTTTTGTAGCAGGAATTAAATGCATATTTGCACAATGACTAATAATTTCCTTTTTAGGAATAGGTATTTTTTTTGACGTCCAGAAAAACCAACGTGAATTTTGAAATATAGTAAAATGTTCAAGGATTGAATTATCTGACATTCGTCCCCATCCAAGAGCAAAATCAACCGGAATTAAATCAGCGAAATCATCAAAATAATAAATACTTTTTGATAATACTTTAGCAGTAATATCAAATTTGGCTAATGGAAATAATTTATAATCTTTAATAATAATGGAATCCTGATCAAACAGATCAATCTGGATTGGTTCTTCAGGTGCAATTACTCCGGATGCAAATTCATTATCTTTTCTGCAATTTAAAAAAACAATAACAATAGCTATTACAAAAATTAACTTTTCCCTCATTTGAACCTTTTCATTTTAAACAAAATTCATTTGTATAAATTTACTTCTAATTCATATAATGAATGTTCCTGGAACTATTATTTCTTGCTAAAAATTCATGTCAATTACAGGTTACTTATTTTAAAACTTTAGCAGGTTTCGGTAAAAACCAGGAAAAAACAAAAGCTCCGAATCCAAAACAGGCTGCACAAATAAAGAGTAATTCAATACCAAAATTTTCCCAGAGTAAACCTCCCAAAAGAGCGACAATAATACTTATCAGATGGTTAATGGAAATGCCGGTAGAAAGAGTTGCAGTTAATTCTCCCTGATCCCGTGCAATTGTTTTCACGTATAATGACCGAGCCATTCCAACAATAAATAACATACCATCGATTATAAATATTACACATATTACAAAAAAAGCAATTCTTTCCTGAAAAAAATGGTGAGAGAAACCATATAAAATGCAAATTACAATTAAGAGCAGTGCATCACATATCAATATTATTCTGTAGCCAATTTTATCAATTAGTTTTCCCATTAAAGGATTAATAAAAATGTTGATAAGTGAAAAAATGCCATATAGCATTGCTATTAGTTCGGTTGAAGCATTATAATTCAGAATTAAAACAAAAGGTGCGAATGTCAGAAAAACCTGCTTACGGGCGCCAAAAAACATTTCCAAAATATAATAGCGAAAATATTTTTTCCTAAAATATAGCCGTTGTTTTTTCACATGAAAATCTGATTTATGAAAACGAAATGTAAATAGAATTCCGATTAAGAGAAATATACCTGAAAAAACAAAAACCGCTCTAAAAAGAGAAAATGATATTTCTGAATCAGAAAGGTCTAAAAATTTTCTGACAACAATTAAAATAATTGGAACAAGATAATAGCCGGCAACCTGTCCGATATTCCTGAAACTGCCTGTTATACCAAGAGCCAGTCCTTCTTTATCGGGCTGTGCCGAATGAATTGCTATTGAATGGCGCACAGGCATCATAATATGCTCACCCGTACTCCAAATCATAATAAATATTATTCCGAAAATCGGATTTGCACCTAATAAAAAAATCCCGGCTACCCCAAGAAATGACATAAATAATGCAACACGGATTATCTGATTTTCAGAATGACGATATAAAAGAGCTAATATCAATATCAAACAAAGCCCGGGTAACTCCCGTATAAACTCTACTACACCTCTTTCAAAACGATCAATTCCAAGAATTTCAGCCAGATAATTATTCATAGTCCCGGAAAATAAACCGGTAGCAAGCCCGAATAAAAACATGGTTGTTAAAAAAACTCTGAAATCCTTTGTATTGAAATATTTTTCTAGTTTCTGCATTTAATTGATGGTTAATG
>JAOZSR010000102.1 GCA_029939575.1 Fidelibacterota bacterium | reverse complement strand
CTTTACTGAATCATCCTCGACAAAGTAACTCGGAAATATCAGTTAGACAAAAAAAATAATTTAATCGATTTATCTTGATTCATTGAGTATATCTATTTATTTTAAGACAATAACCAGTGTTGTAAAACTGTGGAATAATAGATGATAATTAACAATTTTTTGTATAATAACAAATTAGTGTATGAAGCACGCCTGTTTTTTGTTGTTGTATTTTGCATGATTATCATTGCCGGGTCTCTCTTTGCACAGCCTAAGGGTTTATCTTTCAATTCCTATAAAACAAAACAAATCTGGCAGGAACTCCGGAGGTTTGATTCCGGAATTGCAGAAAAATTGCACCTCACCGATTATACTAATGTAAATTCAAAGTCAAAATATATTTCTATAAAAACAGACACTTCCACTCTGGCTTTACATTTTAGATGTGAAGATAATCTGGTTAATCATATTGGAATTGCTCTGTTTCCCCCAAAGCTCGACTCATCGGTGACTACTCTTCTGGATTTTGTGGAGCGATATATGCTGGAACTATTGCTCCACCCAAAACTGGCAATGAGCCAGACTGAATCTGATAAAGTGTCGATTTTGCTTAATGGGATTCCCTTTGGAAGTCCATTGTTCCGAGATATTAATACAATAGTTCCGAAAATCGAAACATACCGGGATTTTTTTGTTTCTCTGTCAGGGTATTTTTATACAATCCTGTTTGTTTCTCCAAAGGATGAAATCACGCTCCGTTTTCCTGCCAGTCAGGAATTAATCACCGGGCTTGATAAGCGTGATCTGGACCGAAACCTTTTAGTAGAGTTGTTGAGTCACCAAACATTTCTGGAAAATAAAATTGTTTCAGATCAGGAGGAGGAGCTTGAAGTTACCAGTGTGGAAGATAGTCTGTTCCCCGGTTTTGTCTCAACACTTCGGTTCGATCCTGACACCAGGCAACTTCTCTTTGACAAGAACTCAGTTGTTGAGAGTTTGGTGAATTTTTGTCTGGCACCTTCACGACTATGTGATTCTGTTACTTTTAGTTTCAAGGTTAAAATTCCGGAAGTACACCGGATGACAATGGATTTTTTCCAGATTAGAAACTATTTTTCCAGGGATTATAAAAGTTATGTTGGGATTGAGAAAATTGCTGATAACAGTTATAAAATAACACTGATACAGAAACATAAGAATTATAATAATATTCATATGCTATTTTTTGAGTTGGACCCGGCTATTCTGTTTCAAAATACTCCGGTCTCTCTAAATGGTAAATTTTATTTAAATATCAGGCATGATAACATTAAAAATTTATTTGCTAAAGAATTTGAAAAACCAGAAAATAATTTATATAAAATCAACATAAAACAGGATAAAAAAACCGATGAAAATTAAACTGATTTTTATATTTTTCGTATTTACTTCTCTCCTTTTCCCACTGTCTGAACATGATATAAAATTATCGGGCAACTATCTTTGGGGCGAAGCAGAAGACAAGAACCTGGGGAAAGCAAAAAGTTCTGCTTTACAGGATATGATTTTTAAAATTCAGGTCACCATCAGTTCTGAAATGTATGATAATGAGCAGCAGGTGGATGGACAGTTTTCCGAAGAAACGCGATCCACAACCCAGGCTTTTACCAGGATTCGGTTGGAAGGAGTAGATTATTTCATCTCCAAACGTCGTGGTGTTCATAAAGTTGTTGCCTTTATTTCAAAGACTGATTATAAGAAAAGCCTGGAAGTTCTTGCCAAAGAAATTAGTGATGAAATCAAGGTTATTGAGCAGGATGAAAAAGGGCTTGGAATTCATAAAATTGTTTCAAGGTATTACCATGTCTGGCTCAAATGCTATCAGTCGCCAGAACCAATAAAATATACAAGTATTTCAAAAATTGAATATTCCAATGTAATAAACTTCCTTCAATCTAAAGTTGAAACCTATTTAGATGAAATCAGGGTTTCGGTCAGTAAGACCACGATTGACAGTGATATTCAGATGATAACTATTTCGCTGGATATACAGAACGGTGGTAAACCGGCCAATGGAATTACCGCCCGGATTGATTTGCCGGATTCCCCGCCTTTATTAGTGGTTGATGGAAAAACCCATCTATTTCTTTATCAATATCCTTCAAAATCTGTGGAACATTATAAAATTCTGCTGGGAATGCATGTAGATGAAAACACGGTAAACCCGGATTTGCTTAAAGTTCATAAAACCATTTCCCTAAAAAAATACCGAGAGATAGAAGTCGATTATTCTGACTTTATTCATCTTGATTTTTCAGTGAAAAAGCTACAATCCGGTAAATTGCTGTTCACTCCAAATTATAAAAATTTTAGTGTGTCATCCCTGGAATGGGACTTTGGTGATGGCAATGTTTCCAAAAAGGAAAAACCACTTCATGGATATACCCAGGCTGGTGAATTTATTGTTAAACTGACCTTTAATAATTCACAGGATATTAGTGTTGTTAAAATGGTATCAAATGAAGGTTTCATTAAAAAACTTGAAACTCCGAAAAAAGTAAAACCGAAACAGGAACAACAATTTGTTTTGCCACAAATAATGAAAAACCTGGTAAACATAGAGACTTATAATGTTTTGTCCGGCAAATTGAATATGTTAAAAAAACAGCGTAAAATTATGGTAGGGAAAAAAACTGATTTTTTACACCCTGAGAATTGTTATGTTTTTATTATTCATCCCCGCTCAAAGGCTGTGGAAGCTGTATTGAATAATGATACCAATGGGCGTAAAAATATATTAACCGGCCAAGAAAAAGAGGTTAAGGATTATAGGGGAAGAATTTCACTTTATGTGGAGGTTTATAAATGAGGAAATTTCTATTAGTTGTATTGTTGCTATTAATAAATATTTTACCTGCTCAACATAAAACATCAGTATATCTTGAAACAGCAGACAATCCCGGGCTTCAGAAGAAAATCGAGTCCCATGGATCACTCCTGCTCACAGAATTTAACAGGGCATTCCATTCAAAATCTATTTTGCAATTACCAGATAATATATTAACTCAGTCCGGACGCCATATAATTAATGTACTTTTTGAAAGTGAATCTTTTTACTGTGAAGATACAGAGGTTATCACAAACCTGGTTAGGCGAAGTGATGGGAAATATGAAATTCGTAACATGTCGCTTGTATTTGACCTGGAAGATGAAGATCTGCATTATGAAGAAGGTGTGATTATATTTACTCCAACCGGACTGATAGACGATTTTTATTTTGGCCTGGAAAGTCACCGCTATAAAAGTCTGTTAAATGAAGGAAATACGGTAAGTGAGTTTCGCCAACGTCAGATAATTCTGGATTTTGTTGAGAATTTCCGCACAGCCTATAATCGCAAAGACCTTCAATATATTAAGAAGGTTTTTAGTGATAACGCCCTTATAATTGTTGGGAAAGTGGTGGAGATAGATCCCAACTCACCTGATATGCTTGAAAGTAGCATTGAAGGGAAGAGGGTGGAGTTGATTCGTCTGAACAAATCTCAATATATTGATCGACTTACCCGAGTTTTTACCTATAATACATTTATTAAAGTTGGTTTCGATGAAATAGAAATATTCAAACATCCGCTTTTTCCTGAAATATTTGGTGTTACTCTGCTTCAGCATTGGACATCATCCAATTATTCAGATGTGGGATATATATTTTTAATGATGGATTTTAAAGATGAAGAGAATCCGCGAATCCATGTTCGTACCTGGCAACCTAAAAAATATACACCGGAAGATGAAATTATCAGCCTCGGTGATTTTGAAATTATAGATTAATGGAGAGTGTTATGAAAAGAATTATTTTGATCCTATTGACTACTTTAATTTTGACAGGTATGTCTTTGGCCCAGCTGCGTGAATTCAAAATAGAGCCGGCTCCTAAACCTGAAGATATTCCCCTGTTTCGCAACGAAACTGATAATGCCGTGGTGTACATCTATTCTTCTTTAGATAATTTAGCAATTACTTCCAATTTTGGGATCAAAGATGATCGTTCCAGGCCTAAAGAGGGGATTTATAAATTTTCAATTATTGCAGCCAAACAATTTTTAACTGTTAAAGCTCCGGGATTTAAAGAGGGTAAAATAGAAATTCCTAAATCGGTAAAAGCAAAAGATCGTCTTTTTTTTATGGTTGAGGAACTAATTCTCGATGGTGTGCTCATAGTTAATAGTATTCCGGGTAATGCTGAAGTCTGGATCAATGGCCAGCCCTTTGGGAGTGGCCGCACACCAGTGTCAGATACCTTAAAGGCTGGTGACTATGAATTGGTTTTAAAGAAAACACCTTTTGAAGATATTATTAAAGAAATTACTGTAGAAGCTGAAAAAGAGACCCAATATGCTCTGAAATTTAAATTCGGATCATTGTCCCTGGAATCCACACCTCCGGGAGCAGAGGTTTTTCTGGATGGTAACAAAATTGGTGAAACCGGCTCCCTGCCTTTAGAGGTAAACCATATCCCAACCGGAGTTCATTCTGTTTATGTTCGAAAAGAGTTTTATCGGGATGTGACCAAAAACTTTACAGTTGTCGATGGACAGGTAACCAGTGATAATATTATTTTACCCAAAACTCAGGCGGCTCTGAATCTGGAAAAAAGGCTGCGTTGGAAAAAATTCCGTACAGCAACAATTGGGGCTGCAACAGTTAGTGGACTTTCCGGGCTTGGGTTAAAATTTTTATCTGATTCAAAATATGAAGAATATAATAATGCAACCTCTACAGCAGATGCAACAGATTTGCGAAAACAGGTTGAAAATTATGATTTATATACTACAATTGCTTATACCGGATGTGCGGTTTTTGCAGGCTGGTCACTCTTTAATCACCTGATTGTGGTGAAAACCCCGGTTCCGGAAAAGTTGTTAAAAGTATCAATAAATCCGACTCCAACAGGAGTAGTAGCAAGTATAAATTTTTAACAAGAGGGTATATGATCAGGTTTTTTTTATCAAATAATTATTTTCTTCGGTTTTTAATTTTTGGGTTTGTGATGATCAGTAATTTCTACCAATGTGATAATCGAAAATGGATAAATATATATGATCCCGAATCCTCTGTTGATCCGGGGGATTGGGCTCCCAGAGATTTGGTGGCTGAACAAATCGATTATGATAAAATAAAATTGCAATGGGAGTCCGGTAGTTTCAGAATTGAAGGATTTCAGGTAGACCGGAAACTTGAATGTTGTGACTGGATTATGGATTATGCAACTCTGGATTCGAATTTTAGAACCTGGAACGATACAGTTTCACCTGGCAGTGGAGTTTGTTATTACAGATTAAGGGCCTTTGCCGGTGATAATCTTAGCCAGGAACTTGAAATATCAATAACTCCCTCCTTTCCAAAAGTTCAAAATATTGTAATTGAAAATGTTGAACAAGGCATCAAAATTTTATGGGATAAACATCCATATTCAGGAGTTTCTCAATATTTAATAGAAGAATCGGTTAATAACAATGCTTTCCAGACACTGGCAACGACTGAAAATACAGACTATATCAGAACAGGACTAAAGGAAGATAACACTTACCAATACAGGATTACTTCAAGAGCAGAAAACTACTATAGTCAAATTAGCGACACCCTATCTATAGAGCATGGAATTGTCAAATATTCCCCGGTTTTGTCAGCCGGGCATACCGGCCACCCCGACGTTATTAAATTCAGTCCGGATAATAAATATATTCTTTCCGGCGAACATTATGCAGATGCAAAAATAAGGGTATGGGATATTGAGACCGGTAACCTGGTTTGGCAGGAAAGCCATTCAAATTCTATAATTGAGGCCGGTTTTTATGGTGAAAATGTACTTTCCCTTTCTAATGGTTGCATTAAGATAAATAATGTGTTAGATGGTGCTTTCCAATCTCAGATGAATATTGAAAATATTACTTCTTTTTGCTGTAATAATTCCGGCACAGTCTTATATACCGGTGGTTTGAATCATGATAATTCCGGATTGATTATTTGTTGGGATGTCTTTTCCGGTGATTCCATTTGGCAAAAATCTGTCATCAGCCGACCATCATTTTTACTTATTAATCCACAGGAAGATAAAATTGTTTCTGTACATGGTTCCATGTTGAATATCTATGATGTTAATAATGGTGGTTTGGTGACCACTTTTTCGGGAGGTTCTCATGAAATTTATGGAGTTGATTTTGCTGGAAACGGGTCTTTGATTCTAATTAATCAACGTATTGAATTAACAGTTATTAACCTTGATGGTGATAAGATTTGGTCTCAGTCGGTTACTAATGCTCCAAGAGCACGGTTTTTTAATAATTCCACAGATAAAATATTATTTGGTGATAGTGATCGATTAATAAAATGGAATATAGATACTGGTGATTCAACCTCATTTGCAATTCACGAGAACGGTATAACTGATTTTTTTATTAGTAGTGATAATGCCAGAGTGATTTCCAGTGGAATGGATTTTAGTGTTAATGTATGGGATGTTTCCAGTGAACGGCATATTTGGACAGGTTACCATGAAAATCATATTTATCCTGTTATTTTTAGTCCAAACGGAGAATATATCGCTTCTGGAAGTAATGATAAAAAACTCAAAGTCTGGAACGAGCAAAAAGGGTGGTTTGAGATATAATGAATAAATGGTTACTCCTTATATTGTCTTTGAATTTATTGACTGTAACATCCTGTTCAGACCGGGAGTGGAAAAACCCATTTGATCCGAAAGTGAGTGCCAGCACCTGGAGTCCGGGTGATTTGGATTTCTACGTCCGGAGAGATACAGTTGAATTGAACTGGAAAAACAGGGCTGTAATAGACGCACATTATAAAATCCAGCGTCGTCTGGAAAATGGAAGCGATGTATTTAGAGTAATCGATTCTACCGAACAAAAGTTTTATTTTGACATTCCGGAATTTACAGGTTCCGGTTATTCTTACCAGATAAGATCTTATATAGGAGATAATTTATCTGATCCGGGAAATATTGTAACTATTTCTCCCATTCCGGCAGGTACAGTTTGGTGGTCAGCTTTGTCTGACAGAAGAATCACAGCTGCAGACTTTTCTGATGATGGTAGTTTTATTGCAGTGATTGATGAAATATCTGTTATTTCTCCCGGTAATTATGAATGCATGGTTTATGGGAAAACAGTTTCCGGTGAGCCGGTATCATGGACATATTCAATAAACAGTTCTGCAGCTTCAATAGATATTTCCCCTGATAATCAATCTATAGTAGCCGGGCATTTTGATGGTCAGATAAATGTTTGGAATAATACAGGGGAAAGAGTTTTAAGTTTGGAACATTTTAATAATAAAACTATAAATAAAGTTCAGTTTTCTATTGATAATCAATTGATCCTATCCTGCGGATCTGATTCTATGCTCAGGGTTTGGGACAATACCGATGGTTCATTAGTTTGGGCTCAAAAACATACTCATATTGTAAAAACCTTTGACATTTCCCCAGACAATCAATATGTAATTTCCGGAGATTACAGTAAAAATATTTATAAATGGGATATGCAGACTGGTGCTGAAATGTGGAATTATCAGTCCGGCCGTGAGATAAAGGTGTTGAAAATTTCTCCGGATAATCAAAAACTGGCAATTGGTCAAATAAATGGAAATCTTAGTGTCCTTGATGTTAAAACTGGTTTAATATTGTGGGAAGGAAACCACACTGGCGGAATGACTTTTTTTCTGGATTTTAGTTTGGATAGTCAGAAACTGCTTTCTGCTGCAAGCCAGGAATGGAAAATCTGGTCTGTGGGAGACGGAAATGTTCTCATACATGGCAACACTCCGGATTTTATTCAGTCTGCTATTATTAACAGGTCAGGTGATAAAATAGCTCTGGGAGGACAATTTAGTAATATTTTCATTATTAATAGTGATAATGGTGAAACTGAACTTGCTATTCCAGTTACAGATTATGTTTTTAATCTCAGGTTTTCTCATAACAGTTATAAATTGTTTTATACTGAATCAAATAATATTCTATGTAAATGGATTATAAATACATGGGAATAAAAATGAATAACAAACTTATATATTTTATTTTAATATCTCTGTTTTTGTTATTGATTCACTGTAGTCGCGATTGGAAAAATCCCTATGATCCCGATGTTTCACCTTCGCAATGGACTCCGGAAAATTTATCTATTACAGTGGAATCACCTAACTCAGTCCTTCTGACCTGGAACCATTCCGGAGATTTTAATATTTCTACAATAATTGAAAGAAGTACAAATGATCAGGAATATGAGGAGTTGGGTATTGTAACACAAAAAGAATACCGGGATACTACACTTCTGTCAGACAGAAAATATTCTTATCGTGTTCGTGCAACAATCACAGATCGTAGTTCCGATCCGACTAATCCGATCAATCTGGTGTGGAATGACCGGGGAACAATCCTTTGGGAAACTATTCTTCCTGGCGGGATCTCTGCTGCTGATATGAGTCCGGATGGAAAAAGAATTATAATTGGTGACAAGAAAGGATTTGGGTTTCTTCTTTCCACCTCCACGGGAACAGAAAAGTGGAGTCGTAAACTGGATGATTCCGGAGCAGGTGCTACAGTCGATGATTTACACTTTAGTTATGATAATAAATTAATTGCTTATGGATTATGGGGTTATGGAATTAATGAACTGGGTGTTGTTTCGGCAGGAAGCGGTTCAGAAAAATGGACTTTTGAATATGATCGACAAGTAGTTGCAGTTAGGTTTAGTCATGATGACTCAAAACTGGCCAGTGGTGGGTATGATAACCGGTTACGACTATGGAAAACCAGTAATGGTAGTGATCTCTGGAATGGTTATCACTCATCCTTTGTAGAAAAAATTATTTTTTCAAATAGTGATGCAGAGGTCTATTCAGCCAGTTGGGACCATTCCATTAAGAAATTTTCTGTGTCTGATGGAAATGAGTTGTGGTCTGCAGAGCATAGTGGAGAAGTGTGGGATATTGCATTAAGTCCTGATGAAACAAAAATTGTAAGCGGCAGTTCTGATAAAACTATCCGGGTTTCAAATACCTCTACCGGAACAGAGATCTGGTCTCAGGGTTGTACCAATATGGTAATGAGTGTTGATTTCAGTCCTGATGGAAGTATGGTTGCATGCGGGTGTACAGACGAGGTGAAAGTTTGGAATGGATTAGATGGTACCCTGATATATGATTTTAATCATCCCAGTTTTATCTATAACGTGGAATTCAGCCCGGATAGTGAATTAATGGCTTCATGCGGAAGAGATGGGGTTCTCAGGATCTGGGATTTGGATGATGGAGATGAATATTGGCAATCATCTTTTGTTGAAGATGCAGAGTTTTTGGAATTTTCTGTAGATGGCCAATATATATTCTGTGGTGATCGCAGTGGGATTGTCAGGTATTTTCTGGTTAATGACTCCTGGATTGTTTTAGATGAGTGAGGTAACAATGAAATCTATATGGAAACATTTATATTTTACAGTTTCACTCTTATTGGTTGTACAAATATCATGTGAACGAAAATGGGCAAATATATACGATCCTGATAGTGGCATTTCTCATGAATGGGCTCCGGTGAATTTACAAATTACTCAAATTGGGACAAAGCAAATCAGATTAAACTGGGAACACCAGGATGACAGGATAGACGGTTTTATTCTGGACCGGCGGCTTGGCGACAACCAACCCTGGGAAGAGGATTACAGGATGTTGGATAAAGATCAGAGGGAAATTGTTGAAAATCTTAATTTAACCGGCGTTCAGGTTGCCTATCGGCTGGTAGCATTTGCAGATGAAGCCAATTCCCAAAGCATTACCGATACAAATACTTTGAGTTTTCCGCCTCCCCAAATGTTGACCTGGAATGCTATTAATGAATCGACAATTGAACTAAACTGGGACGACCATCAATACCTGGATGTAAGTAAATACCTTGTAGAAAGAAAGTCGGGTTCCGATGATTATATAGTTATTGATACTGTTTCTGAATCAAAATATAGTGATACAACTCTTGTTTTTACAGAGGAATACTCGTTTCGCATTAGAGCCTCAACCGGAGATATGTATTCTGAAGCTACTCCGCCAAAGACTATCCGCTGGCAGGAAGGTGAGTATTCAATTAATTGGGAAGGTGTTAATGCAAACGGAGTTCACAAAATCATTTATAATGACCAGGGAAACCTAATGGCAGCCATTGGTGGCTGGACATTTAACATCTACAACGCCTATAATGGAGAACTTATATTTACAGGAAGTCACAATTCCGGTATTAATGATCTTGTTTTTGTTGAAAACAACAGGGTTGTTTCCGTCGGCTGGGACGGGGTCAAGTTGTGGGACATATCAACAGGGGAACTTCTTGCATCAGGTTCTGGCTTTGCCAACATTAATCATGTAGTATATAGTCCGGATAATCAAAAAATCTACTATTCGGGATACGATACCGGCGACCTTGTTTGTGTAAATAGTGAAGATCTTAGTATTTTTTGGGACAATGGAGGCGATCGCTGGATTCAGGATATAGATTTAAGTCCTGACGGCTCGATGTTGGTGATGATTACTACGAGCAGTGAACTGGTCGTTTTTAATGCTATTAATGGAAGTGTGCTACATCAGTTTTTTGGTAATGAAACCGCCAAAAGCTGCCGCTTTAGTCCTGATGAAACAAAGTATGCTCTTTTAAGTACCAGCCATATTAAAATATTCCGGATTTCGGACCATTCACTTCTATGGGAAAATATTGGTTACCAGGAGTTTAACGGAGAAATCATATTCAGTAATGATGGAGATAAAATAGTATTTAGTATAACAGACACTATGAAAGTTTCCAACTCTGAGGATGGTACTCTGCTCTGGAGTGCACAGTTAAATGCATCAGCAAGAATAACATTCCTGGATGTAAGTCCTGATAATCAAAGGCTGGTTACTACACACAGAGATAATGCTATTAGAATGTGGGATCTAAATAGTGGTTCAGAACTTTGGTCTTATGAATTTACCAGTTCTACAAATGTTTGTGTCTTTTCACCTGATAATAACAGGATTGCCGCTGGAGATTATGATGGAAACCTGAAAGTCTGGATTGAAAAGACCTGGGTGGAAAAAGCAGGTGAATAGATCCGGAGGTTATACATAGAAAAAAATTCACATGGAAGAAAGTGTATTTTTTGATAAAAAATGATTGGAATGGATAAATAAAAACTAGATACATTACATAACAATGGAATATAGGATTATTAATGATTAAGTTGCTGTTAAGTTTAAGAATCGGGATATTAAAATTACTTTGAATATTAAATGTGGAATAGTTTCTATATATAGCAATAAGTTTTTTATTGGGGAAAACTTTTTTTGAAGGATTTTAGTTGGTTAATAATATGTTAGACAA
>JAOZSR010000101.1:7657-11505 GCA_029939575.1 Fidelibacterota bacterium | reverse complement strand
AAGAATATCCTACAATTATCGACGAGATTCTTCGTTACTACGTTACCCCAGACTATGTCCGGCTTTCGACGGAAAGACAACTTCGAACCTTTTTTACGATTCTATCATAAACTGATTAAAATATATATTCTAACTACAATGATAAATCCCTCACTTGTTTTATTTTATTAATAATTATAAATTATCACCAATCTTCGGGGCAGGGTGAAATTCCCAACCGGCGGTTATAGTCCGCGAGTTCCATTTTGGAATTGAGTCTGTGAAATTCAGGTACCGACGGTTAAAGTCCGGATAGGAGAAGATATTTTATATTGTCCCGATTAAACGGGATTTTTTTATGAATAATCACGAAAAATATATGAAAATGGCATTACACGCGGCTGAAAAAGGAAGGGGCTTTACAAGTCCAAATCCTGTGGTTGGTGCGGTAATTGTCAAGGATGAGCAGGTTATTGCTACCGGATATCATAAAGTATTTGGTAAAGAACATGCTGAGGTAAATGCCCTCAAAGAAGCAGGTTCTGACGCTATAAATGCCGATATGTATGTTACTCTCGAACCATGTAATATTTTTGGAAAAACGCCACCTTGTACTGAAGCCATTATTAAGGCCGGCATAAATAGAGTTTTTATCGCTGTATTAGATCCAAATCCAAAAATCACTGGAAAAGGAATAAAAAAATTAGAAGAAAACGGGATTGAGGTTGAAACCGGTATTTTAGAGTCGGAAGCTTCTGCTATAAATCGTGGTTTCTTTTCTGTCATGGAAAAGAAAAGACCCTGGGTAACATTGAAAATGGCACTAACAACAGACGGATTTATTGCAGATTTAGCAGGAAAAAGTCAATGGATAACATCAGCAGAAGCCAGAAATTATGTGAAATCCCAGCGTTTATTACATGATTCAGTAATGGTTGGAATGGGAACAGTTATTAAAGATAATCCATCATTATTACCAGAGAATACCAGTGGCTTTATTCCATATCGAATAATTACAGATGATATATTAAATGTTCCTTATAAATCTAAAATTGTATCCGATGAATTTCGTAAAAAAACAATAATTCTAACCTGTAATGAAAGCAAGGGGAAAAAATATATTCATCTAAATAATGCCGGTGTTAAAATAATTAATGTACAATCTGATGATTTTGGCTGGCTCAACATGCAAAAAGCACTGACAGGTCTGGCAGAAAATGGAATTACATCTGTATATTGTGAAGGTGGAGGAATGTTAGCAGGAAGCCTGATAACAGAAAAACTTGTCGATGAATTGCAAATATTAATAGCTCCAAAAATTATCGGTGAAGGAATTTTTAGTTTTTCCGGTTTTATGAAATCACTGGATGAATCAATCAACTTAGAATGGCAGGAAATAACGAAAATGGGACCTGATGTGCTTCTAAAAGGAAAACTGCTCTAATGTTTACCGGATTAATTGAGGAAACCGGAATTATAAAACAAATATCTCCCAACAGAGATGGAAAAGAATTTTCTATCCAATGTTCAAAAATTCTTGAAGATTCTCAAATCGGTGACAGTATTGCAGTTAGCGGAGTTTGCTTAAGTATTACTGATATAACTGATATTGGTATTACTGTTCAGGCCGTATCGGAAACTTTATCCAGAAGTACTCTAAAAAATTCGATTATTGGTGATATTGTGAATTTGGAAAGGGCAATGCCTGGAAACGGAAGATTTCACGGACATATTGTGCAGGGACATGTTGACGGAGTTGCAAAAATTATTTCCTGGAAAAAATTTGATAATTCTTCTGAATTAAAAATATTGGTAGAAGATAAAATTGCCAAATATCTTGTTGAAAAAGGCTCAATAACAATTGACGGAATAAGTCTGACTATTTCCGGAAAAGAGGCACAAATTATTTCTATTTCCGTAATTCCTATAACATTACAGGATACAGGCCTTGGAAGGAAAAAAACTGGAAACAAAGTAAATATTGAAGTAGATATTTTAGCAAAATATGTTGAGAATTTTTTAAAAAATAAAAGTCAGAATGAGCAACTGCCTTCAAAATTAAAAAAATGGGGATATTAATTTGATAATTGAAATTTGTCCACGAATTATTAGAATTTCAAAATAGTTTCATTTATCATGTTAATGTAATTCATTCTCCTGTAAAAATAAAGGAAACGTAATGAAATTTAACACAATAGAACAGGCAATTGAAGATTTTAAAAATGGTAAATTTATTATTGTTGTTGATGACAAAAATCGTGAAAATGAAGGCGATTTTATAATTGCTGCAGAAAAAACTACTCCTGACGATGTGAATTTTATGGCAAAATATGCCCGCGGCTTAATGTGTGTTGCCTTATCTGAAAAGAGAGCAAAAGAATTGAATCTGGATCTTATGGTTCAGGAAAATACTGGTATGCATAACACAGCATTTACAGTGAGCGTAGATTATTTAATTGGCACAAAAACAGGTATTTCTGCTTTTGACAGATATAAAACGATTAATGCCCTGGCTGATCCAAATACTAAACCTGAAGAATTAGGGCGGCCGGGACATATCTTTCCACTAATCGCGAAAAACGGTGGTGTTTTACGAAGAACCGGTCACACAGAGGCGTCGGTTGATTTTGCTAAAATCACAGGGCTTAATGAAGCTACTGTATTATGTGAAATTATGGATGAAGATGGTTCAATGGCTTGTGGAGAAAATTTATTTAAAATTGCACAGAAACATGATATCAAAATTATCACAATTGAAGATCTTATAAAATACCGTAGAAGAACCGAGAAATTCATTCAAAAAGACAGTGAAGTAGATTTGCCTACAAAATATGGTGATTTTAAGTTTGTATTATATACAGATTTATTAACAAATGAAGAACATTTGGTTTTGTATAAGGGAAAAATTAAGGGCAAGGAACCAATATTGATTCGGGTACATTCGGAATGTTATACCGGAGATGTATTAGGCTCTTTGCGGTGCGATTGTGGAGACCAGTTAACCCAGTCAATGAAGATGATAGAAGATGAAGGGCGAGGCATTATTTTATACCTGAGACAGGAGGGGCGTGGTATTGGGTTAAAACACAAAATCCATGCTTATAAACTGCAGGATGAAGGATTTGATACTGTTGAGGCAAATGAAAAACTGGGATTTCCTGCCGATTTAAGGGATTATGGAATGGGGGCTCAAATCTTAGCTGATCTGGGAGTTAAGAAAATCCGTTTATTAACAAATAATCCCAAAAAAATAATAGGATTAGAGGGTTATGGACTGGAAATTACAGAGCGTGTTTCAATTGAGATAGAGCCAAATCCTCAAAATATTAATTATTTAAAAACAAAAAGAGATAAAATGGGTCACTTAATAATGAAAAAAAATAAATAAGGAGATATTAAATGGTGAATTATCATGAAGGCGTACTGTCAGCCGAAAAAATGAAAATTGCTGTGATTGTCAGCCGTTTCAATGATATGGTAACAAAAGAATTGCTCGGTGGTTCAATAGACTGTTTGAAGAGGCATGGATGTAATGAAAAAGAGATTCATGTTTATTGGGTTCCGGGAGCCTTTGAAATTCCTTCAGTAGCCAGGAGCATAGCAAGTACCGGAAATTTTGATGGGATTATTTGCCTAGGCGCAGTGATTCGTGGTGCTACACCTCATTTTGATATGGTTGCTAATGAAGCAACAAAAGGGATTGCAAAAGTTAGTATGGACTCTGATATTCCGGTGATTTTTGGAGTTTTAACAACCGATACTATAGAACAGGCTTTTGAAAGAGCCGGTACAAAAGCAGGAAACAAAGGTTGGGATGCCGCATTAAATGCTATTGAAATGATTAATTTGTTAGGTGAAATTAATAGCAA
>JAOZSR010000101.1:0-7557 GCA_029939575.1 Fidelibacterota bacterium | reverse complement strand
ATTAAACATTAATCATTAAACATTATAATAAGCATTATTAAGAGAATAATTTGAAAATTAATAAAAACTTTTTTATTCAGGGAATCATACTTTTCCTGCTATTATTATCTTCCTTACTATTTAGCCAAAATATTGTAGGAGATTGGAAACATTTAACGTCACATTTAACAACTAATGATATCGAAATTGTTGGAAATAAAATATTTGCCGCAACTGGTGGTGGATTTTTGAATTATAATATATCTGACAAAAAATTGAAAATTTTTGGTAAGGACAATGGCCTGACAAAACTTGATGTAAAATGTCTGGGAAAAGATTCTTTTGGGGATATCTGGCTTGGAATGGATAACCCTGATGGTGAAATTAATGTATGGAATATTGAATCTGAAAGAGTTATTCAGGTTTTTAATGAAAAAGTATGGGATGAAAAATTAATAGCCATTTCTTCTATCTGCTTCTATAAAAATCATGCATTTGCAGCTTGCCAATGGAATGTTGACCAGGGTATTTTGTATTTTGGTATCATTGACGGGAAATATGTTTATAAAGATTATTATTTTAATTTTCCAAATGATTTTTCTGCTATTAACTCAATAGATGTTTTCAATGATACTCTGTTTCTAAGCACAAATTCCGGATTATTTATTGCAGATTTAATTCAAAATGATTTGAAACCACCAGAAGGATGGCAATTAGTAAAATCTTCTGAGGATCAAAATATTTCAAATACAATTCTATATAAAAATAAAATAATTACAGGAATAGAGGCTACTCTTTATAAAATTGTTGATAACCAATTAGAAGAATTTTTCACTGTACCACATTTAATTAATGAATTAAGAACAGAAAATGATAAAATTTTGATAGCTACAAAAGGTGGATTGTTTTCCTTGTCTGAAAGTACGTTAACAGAAATCGGCGGAAAGAATGTTTTATCAGTAAAATCTGATAATGATGAAAATTATTGGTGTGGAACAGAAAATAATGGGATTTGGTTTACAGATGGAGAAAATAGCGAATATCATATTCCAAATACTTTACACACAAATATTTATACTTCATTGTTAATAGATGAAAATGATCAGTTAGTTGCAGCAAGTAAAAGTGGAATTTCTTTTTTTTCCGATTTAGGAATTAAGAACATTTTACGTACAAATAACTATATTGGTATTTCTGATCATTCTGATGAAAATTGGAATTCTTTTATCGCAGATTCTTTGAATTTCAGTAATAGTAGCAGAATATTTTCCATTGTAAAAAGAAGTGATCAAACTTATTTTGCATCCTTATTTGGCTCCACAATAAATGATAATACTAAAGCCGGCTTGTTAAAATTTAATGAAGATGACCTGGCATCCTATGAAACATTTGATACTACAAAGGGAGTTTTATCAAGTTCGGAAGGTATGGGAGGGAATGAGAGATTTTTGGCACCGGCAAATTTAAAATTTGATAAGCATGAAAATTTGTGGGTAATAAATCAGAATGCTCAAAATGGTAATGTTGTAGCAGTTTTAAAACCTGATGATAGTTGGGTGCATTTTACGGTAAACGAATCAAATCATTATCTAAATCCTTTAATTAGTACGATTGATTTTGATTCACAGGGTCGAGTTTGGTTTGGTTCTCTGACATATACCGGACTTTTTAATGCTAATGGTGGAATTGCTGTGCTTGATTATAATGGAACTCTGGAAGATAAAACAGATGATAATTGGTATTATATAAATTCCAGACATGGTTTGGCAAGTAATACAATATTTTCTATAGTTTTCGACCATGACGGTGTATTATTTATATTAACTGATAAAGGATTTCAAAGAGCCGAAATTTCCTCAAATTTCCCATCAACTTTTTTTGCTAAAATTGATTTACCGATTTTATCTAATCTTTCATTTCTTAAAGAGCCGGAAATTAAAGTTGACGCTCAAAATAATAAATGGATACCAACAAGTGACGCAGGTGTGAAAGTATACACAAATGATGGAGTCTGGTTAAATAATTATGAAGGTTTTACTGTCAATAATTCTGAAATTTTGAGTAATAATATTCTTGATATCGCTTTTAATAAATCAAAAGGCCTTGTTTACATAGCAACCAATAAAGGAATTTCAATTTACAAATCTCAATATGATAAGGTTAAAAAGAAGTACAATTCATTAACAATTTTTCCAATGCCTTATAAGATTCCATCGGAACATTCTTTGATTATTGATGGATTGTTACCAAAATCGGAAATCAAGATAATGACAATTGATGGTACTTTTATACGCCATTTGACAAGCACAGATAATACTGTCCGGGGATCACAGGGATTTTGGGATGGCAAAGATCATAATGGGAATTATGTTTCAAGTGGAGTTTACATCTGTATGGCATATACTGCTGATGGTGATGCAATTAGCGATAAAATTGCTATTATTCAACAATAATTTTTTTAGGAATCATTCTTATATCTTATAACTATTTCTTGACTAAATTTTTTAACTACTTCTAATAAATTTAACCGCAATGAAATTTTTAAAATTTTCAATTGAAAAAAGTATATTTTTTAATTATCTTTGGTTTGATTTATTTAAAGAATAATAAAAAATGTTACTTTTTCGGGATAAATAATTAGTATTTCATTAATAAAAATAGATTCATTTAAATTAACAAACTAAATAATAACTTTTTTGGAGGAACTGGTATGAAAATGAGAATTTTTAATTTGATCTTAGTTATTGGTATGTTTTTTTCTGTTTTTGCTTTTGGACAAACCAATAAAGTGAGATATATTGATAGAAGCAAAACCCCTGTTTTAAAACAATTAAGAGAAGATGTGGAAGCCGAGAATGCTGAAAATGATTCAATAACCAGTATGATTCAGAAACATTATGACAAAATTTCCAAAGATAAAAAAGATAACCGAAAAGTCATTCGTCCTACTCTTGATAATATTGATAAACCAAAATCTTTAGATGAATTTAAACAATATTTTCACTTTGATCCTGTTGCCCAATATTATTCAGGTATGTGTTGGTGTTATAGCGCAACATCTTTTTTGGAATCTGAGGTCAAAAGGATTAGCGGGCTTGAGATCAAACTTTCTGAACTTCATACAGTTTACTATGAATATCTGGAAAAAATCAAACGCGTCATCTCTGAGCGGGGAAATTCAGAATTTGGAGAAGGCTCAGAGTCAAATGCTGTTCTCAACGTGATGGATAAATATGGAGCTGTACCGGCTGAAGTATTTACAGGTCTGAAAAAATATGAAAAGCATAACCATATTCAGTTATTTGAAGATATGCAAAATTATCTTACTTTTTGTGAGGAAAAAAATTTCTGGGACGAAGAAGTTATTCTGGCAACAATAAAAGCCATTTTGGATAAATATATCGGTACTCCGCCAAAATCCTTTGAATATGAGGGAAAAAACTATACTCCTTTGGATTTTTATAATAATGTTCTAAAAATAAAATCCAATGATTACTGTGGATTTATGTCAACCATGAAACAACCATTTTATAAACAGGGAATATTTGACGTACCGGATAATTGGTGGCGTGATTCTTCATATTATAACATTCCACTTGACGAATGGTATTCTATTATTAAAAACAGTATTAAAAATGGATATACAGTAACAATTGGTGGCGATGTCAGTGAAGCCGGACTTTATGGTGAAGAAGATATTGCTATTATCCCTGATTTTGATATTCCCGCAGAATATATTAATCAGGATTCCAGGGAATACAGGATTTACAACGGAACTACCGAGGACGATCACGGCATTCATCTAGTGGGATATACTACTAAAGGTTGGGGTGGAAATAAAAATGACTGGTTTCTGATCAAAGATTCCGGAAGAAGTTCCCGCAGAGGACAGTATAAAGGTTATTATATGTTCAGAGATGATTTTATCAGACTAAAAATGCTTACATTTATGGTACATAAAGATATGGTAAAAGACGTATTAAGTAAAATTAATAAGTAGAGGAAAATGATGAGAAAAATTCTATCAATCTTAGTTTTTATTTTACTGGTTTTTACATTTTCCTACGCTGCCGGTAATCCGGCATTAAATATGAGATTAAAAGACTTAAAGGGAAAATCATTAAGTGTTAAGAAATTCAATAAAGACAATGTTTTATTAATTTCTTTTTGGGCTACCTGGTGTAGTCCATGTAAAAAAGAGATGCTTCACCTGCAAAAACTCTATGAAAAATATCAGGATAAGGGGCTGACTGTTCTCAGTATAAATGAAGATTCACAGAGAAGTATGTCAAAAGTTAAATCTTATATCAAAAGCCATAAATACACGTTCCCGATATTATTGGATCCTGAGGGTTCTTTTTTAAAAAGATTTACAAATGAAGCAATTCCCTTTACTTTGATTTTTAATAAGAAAGGTGAAAAAATCTATTCACATCTCGGTTATATGCCAGGCGATGAAAAAGAGATCGAAAAAATTATTTTGAAACTAATTAAATAACATAAAGAATATTATAAATGAAAAGTTCTATTAAATTTGCTTTTGTGGCGATTTTATTATGCTCCACAATTTTTGCACAGGATATTTATCTATCAGGTTCAAGTCAGACAAAATATGGACAGGGAAAGGGAGATTACCAATTTATTGAAAATCTCTCATCTCTGAATATGTACTGGGAAAATTTTTATATTTATCTGCAATATGAATATAGTAATCCACCGGAATTTGGTTTGCCTTATACAGGTATTAGAAAACGCTGGTTAGAATATGACGGTGAGGTTTTTTGGTTTAGAGTAGGACATCTTCAAACAATGTGGGGTAGGGGTCTGGCTTTAAATTTATTTGACGATCAACTAACAGATTATGATAATACTCTTGATGGTTTTCATTTTAAATATAATAAATTTGATTATTTTAAAAGTGAAATAATAGGTGGTAAAGGCAAAGTTCGGAATATTTACACAGATATTCCGTCAGACAGACCAAATCGTGAAGATAAATTTAAATTATTTGGCGGAAGACTGGAAATTGCCAATATTATAGATCCTCTGAGAATTTCTTTTTCTTACATCTGGAGTGAAAACAAGTCACCTTTTTATATTGAAGCCTATAATCCCGGCAAAATTGAAATTTTTGATACTTTGACAACCATCCAGGAAACACCATCTTTTGAAATATCCTATTCCGGATCGGTTATTGATTTTCATTTTGAGAATGTTTATCGACATATAAAACCTAATCCCGATTTTTATGAATATGAACATTTTGGAAAAATGGATACTGTAAATTTTTCAGGTAAGAAATATACTAATTCCCTATACGGATCTTTAAATATTAACCTGAATATGTTTTCAGTAATGGTAGACTATAAAAAATATGGTTTTGATATCACTAATCCCGAAGAGCGCAGATTGTTTTCCCGCAGACCCGGAAGAATGGGGGCTTATCTAAATCCTCCAACAGTTTATAAAGAACTTGAGTGGACCCTAGCTTCCAGGCATGCTCATATTATTGATTTTAACGATGAAATTGGATACCAGTGTGAATTACAATTTTCACCAGGAGACTATCTGTCATTAATGGTAAATTATTCAAAAAGTTCTCGTAATGCAGCCTGGTCAGACACCTCTTCCGGTATGGAGTCAATTTTTCAGAAAGAGAAAATTGAATCTATCTTTCCTTCTTCGGAAGAACCTTTTATGCCAGCCTGGGAATTAATTGTTGGTGCCGAAGGTTGGTGGAATGATCTATTCTATAAATTATATTTCATCAATAATGCAATGACAAAAGAATATCACGATACTCCAAATCAATTTACAAAAAGATCCCTGGAAAAAAGTAAATGTTTCACTATGCCGGGAGAAATTGAATATTCATTGAGAAAACACGGTTTGGCGGTTGCTTTTGAATTTCAAAATTATACAGTAACAAAAGAAACTATTATGCCTGATTTTACAACTACTGATGATCCTGATGATTTGGCAACAAATGTGCTGGAGACTTTGGAATATAGCAGATTATTACAATTTAAATATTCCTACTCACCTGTGTTTTCAATTGGTTTGATCCGAGAAATTTCCAGGCAGGTCGAACCGGTAAAAGGTGATACCAAAAATTGGGATGGGGTAGAGGTTGTCCTGAATATCACCGGTAATAATCAGTTAACTCTTTTTGCCGGATCAGAGCGAGGTGGAATCAGATGTTCAAGTGGAATTTGTGTACCGGTTCCGGCAATTGAACAGGGAATAAGAATATCATTAAATAGCAGATTTTAATTTTTTAAATATTACCCTTGCCAGTATGGATAATTTTTTTTTATATTTAATCAACTAAATTGAAGAGGTAAAACATGAAACGAATAATCACTATTTTAATTGTAGCTTTAATATTATCAACTGTCGCATTTGGACAATATGTTGTTGGGGATACTGTAGATGATTTTACTACTACAGACTGTGATGGCAATACAGTAAATCTTTATGATTTCAATCAGGATACAAATGGCGGAACACCATATGTCATCATGTTAAATTTTTCCGAACCATGGTGTGGACCATGTCAAACTGAGGCACCTCATTTAGTTGATCTTTATGCTGAATTCGGACCGGAAAATTTTATTGTTTTAACAATTGGTTCCGATTGGGGTGGTTCAAACATGACTTGTGAACAATGGATAGCTCAGTTTGGTCTTACTTTCCCGGTTCTTTATGATAATATCGGGCTTTATGGTGATTATGGCGATGGATATGTTCCTTTTAATGCAATTATTGATGCTGATATGGTATTAAGATATGGAGACTCAGGATTTAACCAGACACTTATTACCGAACAAGTTGGATACTGGATGAGTCAAATGGACAGCGACATGGATGATGATGGCGTTGACAACGATGATGACAATTGTCCTGAAGTATATAATCCGGAACAAATTGATACTGATGAAGATGGTTATGGTGATGAATGTGATTCCTGTGTTGTTACTCCTGATCCAGGTGATGTAAATGGTGATGGCGCCATTAATGTTCAGGATATTTTAAAAACTATTAATATTGTTCTTTCATCAGGAGATGCTCCTACACATTGTGAACTTGAAGGTGCAGAAGCAAATGGTGACGGTAGTATTTCTGTATTAGATATTGTTTGGATGATTAATGTAATTCTCGGTAAAGCTGATTTAAATCAGACTCAGGACTCAAACACATTAATCGAGGAAATGGAACAATATATTCCGGAAGTAATTCTTAAAGAATTAAAATAAATCTTAAAATTTTTCAATAAATAAAAAAAGGCTGTTTTAAAACAGCCTTTTTTTGTGCCCTATTATAAAAATTAAGACAAATAAATCGAAAATTATTTATTTCCTGTGCTTTATATTTGAAGCACCACTGGTAGAAATTGAACCCATTTTGGGATTTCCATAGTATAAGATTTCAGAAGCTCCGCTAAGGTCAACATTTAAAACACCTGATACATTTATAACAACCTCACTTGCACCACTAAGATCAATATCAGCATTATTAATCTTGAAATTTCCAAGGTCAATTTCACATGCTCCACTACCATCAATTTCAAGATCATTT
>JAOZSR010000100.1:9064-11513 GCA_029939575.1 Fidelibacterota bacterium | reverse complement strand
AGCAGGACAACTTGATGTACGTGGTGATGATTCACAATATTCCGGTGAATATGCAGTAATAGTTAAAGGAATAAATGATACTCTGGACGGTATTATCAATCCATTGAATATGTCCGCCGAATATATTGATAGAATCAGTAAAGGCGATATCCCTGAAAAGATCACGGACGATTACAATGGTGATTTTAATGAGATCAAGAATAATCTGAATATGCTTATTGATGCATTAAATGGCTTAAAAGGTGAAACAGCAAGATTATCAGATGCAGCAATAGCAGGACAACTTGATGTGCGCGGGGACGTTTCTCAGTATTCCGGTGAATATGCAGTAATAGTTAAAGGAATAAATGATACTCTGGACGGTATTATAAATCCAATAAAAGAAGTTGCCTCAGTAATGGGGAGAATTGCAGATAAAGATGTAACTGCAAGAGTTACCGGTGATTATAAGGGGCAATTGGATGAGTTCAAGAAAGATATTAATATTGCTGCTAGTAATCTGGATGAAGCCTTATCACAAGTTGCCGAATCTGTAGAACAGGTATCAGCAGCATCTCAGCAGATATCTAATGGTAGTCAGCAACTTGCTGAAGGTGCAAATGAGCAGGCAAGTGCACTTGAGGAAGTTTCCAGTACATTAGAAGAAATGTCCTCTATGACAAAACAAAATGCTGATAATTCCAACCAGGCCAAGCAATTGGCGGAACAGGCTCAAAAAGCAGCGGCAGATGGCTCAGATTCAATGAAACAGATGGGAGAAGCGATTGACAAGATAAAAACCTCATCTGATGAAACAGCCAAGATTATTAAAACTATTGATGATATTGCATTCCAGACTAACCTACTGGCATTAAACGCTGCAGTTGAAGCAGCCAGGGCTGGGGAAGCAGGAAAAGGATTCGCTGTTGTAGCCGAAGAGGTTAGAAATCTGGCACAGAGAAGTGCAGAGGCTGCTAAAAATACTTCATCTTTAATTGCAGAATCTGTTGCAAACTCAGAAAATGGAGTTAGATTGACAGAACAATCGGCAAAAGGATTAGTCCAAATTGTTGATTTAGTTAAAAAGACCAATGCATTGATTGGTGAAATTGCTGCAGCTTCCAATGAACAAGCAAATGGAATAGAGCAAGTTAATACAGCTGTTGGAGAGATGAACACTGTAACTCAGGAAAATGCCTCCAGTTCAGAAGAATCAGCATCAGCATCGGAACAATTAAATGCGCAGTCTGAAGAATTGGCTGCTATGGTTAATTCTTTTACACTTAGTCAATCCAGTGGGCCAAGAATGAAGCAGACACCAGCACCTAGAAAAATAGCTGCTCCTAAAAACGCAAAACCCAAAAAAATAGGTGGTAAAAAGAAAGTTGTAAAACCTGATGAAGTTATTCCATTATCAGATGATGATATGGAAGGATTAGAACACTTTTAATTAAATGATAAATGAGTCGGAGGATTTTCTCCGGCTCATTGTTTTTTGAAAATTGAAATTTGGAACTGTTTTGCGATTCAAAATTATTATTCTGATAGGATCAGAGGTTTCCTGTCATTCTGAGGGAAGCGAAGATACGAAGAATCCCTTATTTCCCGAATAATGTAAATAGAAATTATAGTCTGTCATTGCAAATGTATCAGAGACTCTTCGTTCGTACCTCACTCAGAGTGACGTTCGGGATTCAAATGAAATCTATCAGATCTGCAATCTGCAACCATATATAGTATATTAAAGAAAAAAATGTAAAAATGTTGTGGATTTTGATAATTTTTGAATTTATATTAAAAGGAAATGTGAATTAAATGGTAAAAGATATGGATCAACGCCGAAGCAATAAAGATTTTCATGAATTAGAAACAAATAGTTATCACCTGGAAAGAGGATATTTATTCTTTAGCCAGGATGAGAGTTTGGTTAGAACCGTGCTTGGTAGCAGTGTTTCAGTATGTTTATGGGACAAAGAAAAAAAAGTTGGCGGCGTTAATCATTTTATGTATCCGGAAACCAATGAAAAAGACAAGCAGACCGCTAAGTATGGAAATATTGCTATATTAGCTTTACTTAAAATGATGAATGTAGCCGGATGTAAGAAAAGCAATATTACAGCCCAGATAGTTGGAGGTGCATGGCCGCAAGATTTTGATGGAATTGATCTTGGCAGTGCGAATATTCAGATAGCCAGAAAAATTTTGAAAAAATATGGTATCAGAATAATCTCAGAAGATACAGGTGGTTCAATGGGTAGAAAAGTTGTTTTTGATCTTGGTTCGGGTCAATTGATTATCATGAAAGTTCACTCTCTTCGCGATTCAGATTGGATTACTCCTGAAAAAACATACAGATCTGAGGAAGCCGAGTCTTAAGAATTTTAGATTTGGTAACTTTAAAACCTATAATTGTCATTCTGAGAGAAACAGAGGTTTCCTGTCATTCTGAGGGAAGCAGAGCGACGAAGAA
>JAOZSR010000100.1:0-8964 GCA_029939575.1 Fidelibacterota bacterium | reverse complement strand
CAAATGTATAGGAGACTCTTCGTTCGTACCTCACTCAGAGTGACAGTTTGGTTTTTGTTATTTTGAGGGAGAGTGGATATGTTCTATCGTTCTGAGAGAAACAGAGGTTTCCTGTCATTCTGAGGGAAGCAGAGCGACGAAGAATCCCCTTTGTCCCGGGTAATGTAAATAGAAATCATAACCAGTTATTGCAAATGTATAGGAGACTCTTCGTTCGTACCTCACTCAGAGTGACAGTTTGGTTTTAATAAGAAAAAAAACCAGTAGTAAACAGTAACCAGTCCAAATTTCAAAAATATTTCAGGATAATTATTGATACAACTAAAAAACAGATATATAATTTAAGAGAGCAAATAATGGATGAATTAACATTTAAAAAATTTCAAAAGATGATATATGATATAGCGGGAATATCATTGCATTCTGGTAAAAAAACACTTGTCGCCGCAAGAATTTCCAAAAGAATGAAAGCATTGAATATTCCTACTCACAAGGATTATCTGAATTATGTTCAAGAGGATACATCAAACATAGAATTAATCTATATGATTGATGCTATTTCGACTAATGTGACTAATTTTTTCAGAGAACCAGATCATTTTGAGTTTTTAAAAAAAATATTTACTAAATGGCAAAATGAAGGGCAGAAAAAATTTAGATTTTGGTGTGCTGCTGCATCAACCGGAGAGGAGCCATATACAATAGCGCTTACATTAAATGAAGCAACATTAAAGAAATTTTTAGATGTAAAAATCTTAGCTACAGATATTTCAATTTCAGCAATTGAAAAATGCAAAGAGGCTGTATATAGTGAAAAAATTATCAATCCTGTTCCAAAATCCTTAATCAATAAGTATTTTGTTAGAGAATCTATTGGAAATGGGAAATATCAATACAGGGTAAATAATGCCTTAAAAAGTCAGATATTTTTCGGACGTCTAAATTTGTCCAAACCACCATTTCCGATGAAAGGTCCTTTGGATATTGTATTTTGCCGTAATGTTATGATCTATTTTGACAAAATAGTAAAAGAGAGGTTGGCAGCAGAGGTATACAGATTATTAAAACCTGGAGGTTATTTTATTGTTGGCCATTCTGAAAGTCTGACTGGAATTCCAAACAGGTTTAAGACTTTGAAACCATCAATTTATGTTAAAGAATAAAATAGTTGCAGTATTTATTATTATAAAAATTATGTTTATATTGAATTATGAAGTTGATAAAAAAGATGAAAAGAAAATATTTTGAATGTATTAATAGAAATGTTAGTAAAAAGAATTACAGTTTATGTAATTTATTCTTAAGCCAATAACGGGAGTTTAAATGAAGAAGAAGATTCTTTTTGTAGATGATGAAGAAATGATTTTAGAAGTATATACTGCTTTGCTTGAAGATGAAGAAGAGTTTGAAATTTTTACTGCTTTAAATGGTGAAGAAGGCTTTAGTATTTTTAAGAAAGAAAATATTCAGGTTGTTTTCACCGATTTAAAAATGCCGATTATGAATGGAATTGAAATGTGCAAAAAGATTCGAAAAAAAAATCCTATCTGCTTAATTCATGCTGTAACCGGATTTCCAACACTTTTTGAATTAGCTGAGTGTAGAGAGATTGGTTTTGATGATTATTTTACCAAACCAATTTCCACTGTTGCACTTAGAAAGGCAATTGATTATGCTTTTGATAAACTCGACAGATGGAAACACTCTTAGAATTAGATTATTTTTCCAGATTATTCCAGATTATATAATATATTAAGGAGTTAACTCGTGGTTATTACAGTAAATATATCCGATCTTGGAACAAGTAACAGTAATGAGGATAAGATTATTACCTATTCTCTTGGATCATGTGTTGGGGTCTCACTTTATGATCCGGTAGCAGAAGTTGGATCCCTTATCCACTGTATGCTGCCTCTTTCTAAAGTAGATCGGGCAAAGTCGAAGATTAAACCCTACATGTTCGTAGATACAGGCTTACAGGCGCAATTAAAAATAATGTATGACAATGGAGCAACAAAAAAGAATATTGTTGCCAAAGTCGCCGGTGGTTCAAAATTATTAGACAAAAAAAGCCTTTTCAGAATTGGAGAAAGGAATTATACGGTTGTGCGGAAAATTTTATGGAAGAATAATATTCTGATTGAAAATGAGGATGTTGGTGGAACAAAATCCAGAACAATGTATCTTGTAATGGAAACGGGGAAAACATACTTAAAAATTCGTGGGGAGGAGATTGAATTATGAGCAGAAGAAATGAAATAATTGCCAGAATTCAGACCGTACCATCTATTCCCACGGTAATTGCAAAAATTGAACAAATGTTAAATAATCCTGATGTAAGTTTTAAAGCATTGTCTGACTTGATAAAATATGAACCCGGTTTAACCGCTAATATTTTGAAAATAGCCAATTCTGCATATTTTGGATTTAAACAAAAAATTAGTAGTGTCCAGCAGGCAATCGTACGATTAGGAACGGAAAGAGTACATGAATTAGCCATTGCATCTTCTCTGGCTCCAATAGCCCACAGTAGTGTAAAAGGATATGATCTTCCAGCGGGAGAATTATGGAAACATTCTATACTAATTGCACTTGGTGGAGAACAGATTGCTAAAATGAAAGGGATTAAACCACCTGAT
Organism: Fidelibacterota bacterium; assembly: GCA_029939575.1. Lineage (GTDB taxonomy): Bacteria > Fidelibacterota > UBA2242 > UBA2242 > JAOZSR01 > JAOZSR01. The sequence goes on along the minus strand of JAOZSR010000100.1, from coordinate 6,325 downwards.
TCTGTTTTTACAACTGGACTTTTATTGGATATTGGGAAAATTGTTTTGGGTACATTTGTTGAAATTGATGTTAACCCAATTATGGATTTGGCTTTTAAGAAGAAGATACCTTTTGATGTTGCAGAAAGAAGAGTGCTTGGAATAGACCATACTGAGGTAGGGGCGATTCTTTTGAAAAATTGGAATTTACCTGAAGAAATTGTTAATACTGTTAGGTGGCACCACCAACCATCAAGGGCAAAACAAAATTCATTATTATTAGATTTAGTTCATTCGGCAAACATATTTGCTATGATTAGTGGAATTGGCACCGGAAGTGACGGACTTAATTATAGACCTGATAAAGAAGTTATGAAGCGTATGAACTTTACAACTGAAAAAAAAGAACTTGTTATATCTATGATGATGACTGGATTAAATGATGTTCAGGATTTACTTAGTCTTGGTCTTCCTGACAAATCCAAAAAATAATATTTAAGATAATAACTAAGGTAATAAAAAAAGAGGTTTTATTATGTCAATTAATGTGTTAGTAGTGGATGATTCAAAAATTACAAGATCTGTAATAAAAAAGACTATTAAAATTGCCGGAATTGATTTCAATAAGATTTTTGAAGCAGAAAATGGAAAAGAAGCATTAGAGGTACTTGGAAACGAATGGATAGATTTAATTTTTACAGATATCAATATGCCAATTATGGGTGGAGCGGAGATGATTGAAAAACTTGGTGATGACGGTTTATTAAAAACTATTCCGGTCATTGTTGTTTCTACAGAACGTAGCCAGACCAGGATTGAACAATTACAAAAATGTGGTGTAAAAGCTTATGTTAAAAAACCTTTTCATCCGGAAGAAATTAAAAAAATTGTTGATGATATTATAGGGAGAGATTAATGAGTGAAGAAATGGAAGAAATGATTGTTGACGCGGTTTCAAATACTTTTGAAAACCTTGCTTTTATGTTTGTAGAAGAAGTTGATAAAAGTGAATTAGAGAATACCGGGGATGAATATTTTATTTCTAAAATGGCATACTCGGGGGATAATACCGGTAGTTTAGTTATGGCAACAACTAAACAAATGTGCATTAATCTGGCAACAAATATTTTGGGACTTGATGATGACGAAGAACCTGAAAAGTCAATACTTGGTGATGCGTTTAATGAAGTTTTAAATGTTGTTTGTGGTCAACTTCTGGCTGAGAAATATGGAGAGAAGGCGATTTTTGATCTTACAATTCCGGAAATATCATCGGTTGATGATAAAAAATGGAATGAATTCTTAGAATTGGAAGAAACTATTGGAATTATGGTTGATGAATTCCCGGTATTAATTGCTGCTTATTTTAATGATTGAGAAGTTGTGCTATGAATAAAATTAAAGTATTGATTGTAGATGATTCTGCAATTGTAAGAAAAATATTTTCAAAAGAGTTGGGACGCGATCCTGAGATTGAAATTGTTGGCACTGCGCCAGATCCTTTTATTGCAAGGAATAAGATAGTTGAGTTAAAACCTGATGTAATTACACTTGATATAGAAATGCCCCGCATGGACGGGATTACATTTTTGAGAAAATTGATGCACTATTATCCTATGCCGGTAATTATAGTTTCATCATTAACCAAAAAAGGTGGGACATTGGCTTTGGAAGCTATGCAGGCCGGAGCAGTGGATGTAATGACAAAACCAGGTGCTTCTTATAGTGTTGGAGACATGTCTATTACATTAATAGATAAAATTAAAGCTGCCTCAAAAGTATCAATGAAACAGTATCAGGCAACAACTAAAATACCTAAGAAAGTTACTAAATTATCATTGACTAAAACTACTAATAAAGTAGTAGTTATAGGTGCATCAACAGGTGGCACAAATGCCCTGCGCGATGTTTTAATGCAATTGCCCGGTAATTGTCCCGGAATTGCTATTGTTCAGCACATGCCGGAGAATTTTACTACATCTTTTGCAGCTAGATTAAATGATGTTTGTGATATGGAAGTAAAAGAAGCCTCAGACGGTGATCGTGTAATTCCCGGAAGAGTTTTGTTGGCACCAGGGAACTATCATATGCTACTTAAACGATCAGGAGCAAACTATTATGTGAATGTTAAAAATGGTCCCTTAGTATCACGACACAGACCTTCTGTTGATGTCTTGTTTAATTCAGCAGCACAATACGCAGGAGCAAACGCAGTTGGTGTGATCTTAACCGGAATGGGAGGAGATGGCGCCAAGGGAATGAAAAAAATGAAAGATGCAGGTGCCAGGAATATTGCACAGGATGAAAAAAGTTGTGTTGTATTCGGAATGCCAAAAATAGCAATTGATCTTGGAGGAGTTGACTATGTTAAACACCTCGATAATATTCCAAAATTAATCTTAAAACTTGCTCAGCCGGAAGATTAATAACAGGTAGATTCTTCTCTTAAATTTCAGATTTATCCCATAATTCAGTTTTAAAAAATAGTTAGGTAGCATGATTTTCAATGAACTTGTAAAAAAAAGAAGAAGTGTAAGAAAATACTTAAATAAAAAAATTCCACGTGAAATAATAGATCAATGTCTGGAAGCCGCTCGTCTTGCTCCTTCGGCTTGTAATGTCCAACCATGGTCCTTCATAGTAATTGATAATCCGGAATTGAAAAATAAAATTGCTGACCAGGCTTTTTCCGGATTATATTCCCTGAATTCCTTTGTCAAACAGGCGCCGGTATTAATTGTTGTCATTACAGATAAAGTCAGTTTTAAAACAGGACTTGGCAAACTGTTTCGTAAGGTCCAGTACAGTTTAATAGATATTGGAATTGCCTGTGACCATTTAACTTTACAAGCTGAAGAATTAGGTGTCGGCTCATGTTGGTTGGGCTGGTTTAATGAAAAGGTTGTGAAGAAAATTTTAAATTTACCAAAATCTGATAGTGTAGATATCTTAATCAGCCTCGGATATCCGGAAAAGGATTATATAAAAGAAAAAAAGCGGAAAAGCCTTGATGAAATCAGGCGATATATTTAAGCAACTATTTTGCAATTATAAATCAGATAGTTCGGAATAATAAAGATTTGAACCGGGAATAGGGATTTAAAACTAACGATTTATCATTGTTGATTTATGATTAAGAATTTTGGATGTTTTGTTTTGCTACCAGTAACCAGGGAAAAATGCGAAATAATGATTTGAATAAATGTTTGCTATTTTAGAAAATACTTGTATATTTGCTGTCTTTTATAAGATGTAGTTTGAGTTAACAATTAATTGAAATAATAAACAAGAAAAATAAGGGTTTCAGGAGTAAATAAGTGGAAAACGCAAAAATTCAAAAAATAAGAAATATGGGAATTGTTGCTCATATAGATGCTGGTAAAACAACAACAAGTGAACGAATATTGTTTTATACAGGCATAACACATAAAATTGGTGAAGTTCATGACGGACAGGCGGTTATGGATTTTATGGAACAGGAACAGGACAGAGGAATTACAATTGCGTCAGCAGCAATAACTACCGATTGGAAAGGTAATCAAATTAATTTAATTGATACACCAGGACATATTGATTTTACCTTAGAGGTAGAAAGATCATTACGTGTTTTAGATGGTATTGTTATGGTATTTTGTTCTGTTGGTGGCGTTGAACCGCAGAGTGAAACTGTTTGGCATCAGGCAGATAAATATAAAGTTCCCCGAATTTCTTTCATTAACAAAATGGACAGACAGGGTGCAGACTTGTATCATACGGTTGAAATGATGAATAATATGCTGGGAGCAAATGCAGTTCTTTTTCAAATGCCAATAGGTTCTGAATCGGAATTTGAGGGCGTCATTGATTTGGTAGGCATGAAAGCAATAACCTATAATGAACTTGATGAAATTGTTTCTGATATTCCGGCAAAATATATGGAAAAAGCCGAGGAATTAAGAACTGAGCTTATTGAAAAATTATCAGATTTTGATGAAACATTAATGGAAAAGTATCTGGAAGAAGAAGAAATAACAAATGATGATATTAAATCGGCAGCCAGGCACGCAGTTCTTAATTTATGCGTTACCCCTGTCTTTTGTGGTTCTGCTTTTAAAAATAAAGGAGTAAGGAAATTACTTGATGCGGTTATTGATTATTTACCTTCTCCAATTGATCGTGGAATTGTGACCGGTGTTGATGTAAATGATAAAAATTTAGTGTTATCAAGGAAACCTTCAATAAACCGACCAATGTCAGCTCTGGCTTTTAAAATCACCAACGATCCATTTGTAGGGCAGCAGACATTTGTACGTGTTTATTCTGGTGAAATTCAATCCGGTTCATATATATACAATGCGACTAAGGATAGAAAAGAGCGGGTTGGCAGAATTTTGAGAGTTCATGCCAAAGATCGTCAGGAGGTAAAGGTATTACATACCGGGGATATTGGTGCTTTAATTGGAATGAAAAATACAACAACCGGAGACACCCTTTGTGATGAAAAAGAGCAAATATTGCTCGAAAGCATACATTATCCGGAAACTGTATTAGATATGAAAATCAAGCCGAATGATAATAAAGATAGAGATAAATTGTCGATTGCTTTGAGTAAATTGGCACTTGAAGATCCTTCATTTGATGTAAAATTTGATGATGAAACTTCAGAAACTGTTATTTCCGGAATGGGTGAATTACATTTGGAAGTTATTGTTGACAGATTACGAACTGAGCATAAAGTTGGTGTAGAGGTTGGTGAACCTGCTGTAGGTTACAGAGAATCAATTACGAAACAGGTTGAACATAACCACAGGTATAAAAAACAGACTGGTGGTAAAGGACAATTTGCACAAATTGTTTTCCGATTAGAACCAAATAAAGGTAAGGGAATTACTTTTATTGATCAGGTAAAAGGTGGAAATATTCCAAGAGAATATATCCCGGCAGTTGAAAAATCATTTCGTGAAATGATGCAAACGGGCCTAATCGCAGATTATCCAATGGTAGATGTTAAGTTTGTATTACTCGATGGTAGTTATCATGCAGTTGATTCCAGTGAAATGGCTTTTCGGGCATGTACAAGGCAAGCCTTAAGAGAAATTATTAAAAAGGCCGGACCTCAGCTTTTAGAGCCAATTATGAAAATTGAAATAAATACACCAGATAATTATATGGGTGATGTGATAGGTGATATTAATAAAAGACGAGGAAATATTGATAATATGCGTCGTTTCAGAAAAGGTTCTCAAAAACTTAATGGTTTTGTACCTTTAAAGGAAATGTTTGGTTATGCTTCAGATCTTAGAACAATTACTTCCGGACGGGCAAATTTTTTGATGGAATTTTCGAAATACAATCCAATTCCAAGAGACATTGAAGAGAAAATTTTAAAAGATCTTGATGAAAAGAATAATAGTTAAAAGGAAATAATTAGATGAAAAAAATTGTATTTTTTATGATCATGTTTCCAGTATTAGTTTCTGCTCAGGTATTTAATACAGGAACTACTTTGAAATCCGGTAAAATGACTCTTGGATCATACCCGCTTATCGGAGATGGCTTTAGTATTCTGATGAAAGCCGGTTATGGATTAAATCACGGACTTGATTTATGTTTTAATATCGGTACTGGAGCGATTGGAGATTATTTTGGTTTGGATGTAGAAAAAATGCTGATTAGCGATAAAAAAATATCTGTTTCCGCTGCCGGTGGAGCACATCTTGCCGGTGAAAACGGTGGTCTCGATATGACTTTAAATGCTTCCCTACCTGTAAAAAAGGCGATTGTAGTTTATTCCGGAATAGATGCTGATCTGGTTTTTGGAGATAATTCCGCAATACCAATCTGGCTTCTTGTTGGTTCTGAGATTGGATTCAGATCAAATTTGAATTTACTTTTTGAAATTAATATTGGATTTAATGACGCTGAAAATCAATTGGGATTAGGATTTAATTACTATTTCTAAAAATTCAATAAAGTAATTTTAAAAAAAATGCCTCTATTATTTATTTAATAGAGGCATTTCTAAAAACTATTTAACCCCATTTTTTAATAAGGTGTTGAGCAACTCTTTGCCCGTTTGTCGTGAAATAAAAAATATTTTGACCTTTTTCCTCCTGCCGCTCGATCCATACTTTTATTCCTGACGCTAAAGTAGCTCTTTTTGGTGGTTTGAATCGATGAATTCCCGCTGCATCTTTTTTTTGTGTTCTAAATCTTGGCATTGTTACCTCTTGTTTGTTCTCATTTTTTACAAAATATAAAAAGGCAAAGATTACGCCAAATTAATAAGTATTAAAAAATAAGATGATAAAGCCGTTTTTAATAATTTTTTGAATATTGACAATTCCGTAAAAAGTAAATTTGTTGT
>JAOZSR010000034.1 GCA_029939575.1 Fidelibacterota bacterium | reverse complement strand
AAAGAAAAAGATAATTTCTACCGCAAAATCGCTAAGATGCAAAGAGGGATTTTTAGTAATATATTTTTGTGTAAATTCGTGAAATTCGTGGACGATATCTTTAAAATCTTTTGTCGATATCAATCCAGCCGTGTAATGTCAAAAACATCCCATTCGAGGTTTTGCCCTCAACATTTCCAACATTATTTTGCCATTCAAAACCAGTCAGAATATCTGCCTGAAAATTTGAATTATATTCATAATGAATAGTCGTGTATATTCTCTGGGTAGTTTCAACCACACCAAAGGGTATTTTCTCAGAATATCCTGTTTGTAGAGTATAATCTCCATTAAGCCAGGGACGGGTTACCTGTTCCCTTACACTCCCCTCACCTGACCGCATAATAAAATATCCTCCGGTCAAACGTAATTTTTCCCTTAACCATTTTTCTGCTTCAGCCTGAAACCGTTGAAAATCATTGCCAATAGCATGGCCAATGCACATATTTCTGTGCAGATACTTTTCGGTTGTGTTTTTGTTATTGTAGATTCTGTTTCTGACTTGTGAAAATTCAAACCAGCCATCAAATCCAAACAAGATATCATTAGTCTCAAACCCCAGGATAAACCCGAATTCATTGGGAGTTAAATCACCAAGGTTTTTCCGTTCTATCTGAATGTCATCAATCAGTAATTCGCCGTAAAATTTTGAGCGATTATTGAAGAAACAGGCAAAATCTAAATATAGCATAGTGTTGGCATCTGTATCGTCGTTGTGTTGGATTGCATAAGAGACCGACATTGGATTTGACAATGCAAAATTAATAGCACTTGTATCGCTATATAAAACAGCATGACCAAAACCTAAATAAATTCTTTTTAACGGGTTAATTTCAAATCGGGTTGCCGATAAATATCTTTGCATACCTTCTAACTTATCTAACTGTGAGGTGAAAGCGTGTAAAGATATTTTTTTTGATCTGATTTTAAAACTTAGCATGTCAAAGGGACGCGAATTATCAGAAATTAACAGCCTCCCTCCTTTTCCATATCCCCATTTTACATAATCTCGTCCAAACAGGAGATTTACATTATTCGAAGTATAGGAAATATAACATTGTTCCTGATAACCGGCAAAACCAGACCAACTTTCTCCTGTATAATTAGGATCATTTCCCAGATCCTGATCAAGCACGCTTGAGTATTTTATGGAAAAGTGGTTATTAACAGACATTGTTAACTGAGGTCGAAAAAATGATGTGCTTTGTGGGTTTCCGGCTTTCAAATTTGTATCGTAGGACAGTGCAAATTTCATGGTTGAACCGGATTTCTCTTTTTCAGTATTTCCGGACAGGAATCCGATTTCCTGTGCCAGTTCATTTTTCAATCTCGCTGATTCAGACAGAATATTTTGATTGTGAGTTTGGTTGATTTTTTCCCTGTCTTGAATATAGGCCTCAGCGATTTGTTGTCTTGTATAAGGTTGATCTCCGCTTGTTAATCTATGTAAATATCCGGCTGTTTGCAATTTTTCAACAGTACGGTATATCCAATGGCTTGTTGGGATTGTTTCATGGAATTGAGCAGAAATGCCTGAAATAAAAACACAACACAACAGAATTATTTTTAGTACATTTTTCATATAGTTAAGTTACTGTGAATAAAAAATAAGACCAAGGAATTTATTGAATTCCGTCAGGTAGGTCGGGAAACCGGAAGAGTGAAATTTTGCTTTACTGTTGATTTATTTTATCTAAAACCGGCTTATCTGCAATCCAAGCTACTGCATGATATTTACTATTCACTTTGCTTATGCCGACATTAATTACTTTTTTGCCAATTTTCCAGGTGTGAGTCCATTCAATCATCCCTTCTTTAAGAACATTTGATTCTAAAAAATTAGATGAGAGTGCTCCATATTCTTTTTCAAAAAAATCAACCAGTGCCTGCCAGTTCTTCTTAAAATCATCGGAATATTGATTTTCCCAATATCCATTACCGGCAATGTTGACAAGATATAATTCATCATTATGATAAAGCCCCATAATTTTATAGATCTGATTTTCGATTTGTAGTTTAAAGTTTATATTATTTTCTGACCACCTTTTTCCACTAATTGCCGGATGTTTGGCAAACTTATCCCACACCTGTTTCCGGCTGTCACCAAACATGGCCTGACCAAAGGCGATTTTTTCCTGTTCTTTAATATATTGTTTTCTGGTCCGGGCTTCTCTTTTTTCGACCAATTCACGGGTTTTTTTATTGTCATTAGTGAAAATTTCGAGTTTTACATTTTCATAATAATTTTCCAGTTTTCCTTTATGAAAATAATAAATCTCGCCAAATTCTCGACGGCCGGAGACATAAAATCCAATGTCCATTGTTTTTAAATTATAATATTTAAAAATATTAAGAGTATCAATTCCCTTTAAGTATTCTTCTGCTACCCTGCTGCAAAAATCCCAGCTGTCTTGTGGATTATATAAACAGGCTTCTTTCAGGTCAACTGTTATCCTGAGATCATGTTTTGCTGTAAAGTGTTTCAGATTGGAAGATTCATATAAATATGAGGAACTGATTGATTGCTCCAGATCATCAGCCAAAGTTGAATTGAACCAATTAACCTGGTGCTCTTTGTATATTTCAAGATCAGGAATAAAAATAACCCCGGCAATTCCTAATAATACAAGAAAAAAGATAAAAAACATTAAATTTTTCATATATACCTCATTCATAATAATAAATAATTGTCTCGTCTAATTTACAAAAAAGGGATATAAATTTCCAGATATTGGTAGTAGATCTTTTTTCTTATACAAATTTTGCCATCGATTGACAGGTAGGACAAGAAAGTATTCAACTTAATACACGGCGTTTATGCCTTTTGTATTAGATTCTAAATAATAATAAATATGATGTTTTACCCGATACACGACCAGGTTCAGTTTATGCTCAGGTAAAGCCACCAGAGCCGCAACCTGCGGCTGGAACAGATGAGGTTGTTGAATGGGTGCTCCCGCCAATCGCCGGTGCTGAGAGTTTTTTTCTGGAATTATTATCACCACATTTAGGACATTTAATATCAGAGTCCGGTGTGCTGGACGACCTCACTAATTCTTCAAAAATATTTCCGCAATTCTGACATTCATAATCAAAAATTGGCATGTTTCTCCTAATTTCTTTATTAATACCGGATTAAGGAGTCTGCTTGAAAAGGTCATAAATTACAAGGGAATCTTAAGCCTGAATCCGGAAATTTTATTAAACTGACAGTAGTTTTGTTTGAAAAAACAGGGACTATCAAATATCTTGATAATCCCTACAAATTTAGATTATTTTAGTTAAAAAAAGTTACAACAATTAGCCGAAAGAATCTCTAAACAATATTTCTTTGATGTTTATTTTTTTTCCTTGCTGGCTTTTTTTTCTTCTTTAGGTTCCTCTACAACAACCTCTTTTTCTTTCTTTTTACAACAACCACTCATTTTGTCTAACCATACAGATGCTTTTGCAGGAGCGATAATTGCAAACAGACCAAAAAGAGCAAGTGCAACACCAATAAGTTTGACCAGCCATACAGGTAAGCCTAAAACAAAGAATATTAACAATCCAACTATAACTAAGATTAAGCCTGAATTTTTCATATTATCTCCTTATTAAGAAATTTTAAATTCATTTTTTGGTTATTTAGTGTCTTCTTTACCGGGTTTATATTTTTCAAAAACTTTTGCGGCTTTTTCAGGGTTAAAAATCGCAAACACTCCCAATAAAGTAACAGCCAAAGCAATTAGTTTTACAATCCATTCCGGTAAACCTAAAATGAAAAATAATACAAGTCCAATCACACAAAATATTATGCCCATGTTTCTCATAATGTCTCCTTTTTTCACCTTTTATTTTTTTAATTTCATATTTGAATATAACACAACTTGAGCAAACTGTCAAATAAACTAATTTTAATCCAGCTCTTTTTTAATCATTTCTTTATATTGAGTTATAGTATCCAAATCTGTCAATATTGAATCATTATCAACTTCAACAAAATTTTTTTTGAAACCGACTAAAATATTTTTTAGAGTAATTGTTGAAATACTGTCTTTGTTGTTAAGAATATGTTTTTTGACGTTTTCAGAAATAAGTAACGGATGGCCCGGCCTGGCATTGTAAACAGGCTGAACAACATCTGCTTTCCCGGCATTGGCCAGTTTTTTATAAATGTTCTTTTTGATATGAGGCTGGTCGCCAAGCCCAATAAACACTCTCCCGCTTCCTGATTTTGCCACACCTTCAAAGATGGAAGAAAACATTCCGCGCTCAGGTTCGGGATTTTTTACAAATTTTATTTTTTTATCCCATTTTTTTAAATGAATAATGTCATCTCCGCGAAAACCAATAACAACCAGTACTTTATTCGCCACTTCTGCTGCCCTGTTTATACTATGTTCAATAATTGTACTGTTTAAAAATGGTAATAATGGTTTGAACTTTCCCATGCGCGATGATTTTCCCGCCGCCAGGATAATTGCCTCAAGGTTTTCTGTTTTGTGCATCTCAGTTTTGCTTTTGATCTAAGTGTTCTTTGATCTTGTCCAGATTAGGCTCAACAGATTCGGGAAATTGTATTTTTGGTTCAATTGCTCTGGTGTCTTTAAGCCCCGTTCCGGTTAATAAGATTACAACTGATGCTTCTGGCTCAAATCGTTTTTGGTCTTTTAAAAAACCGGCCCAGGCTGATGCAGAAGCAGGTTCAACGAAAACCCCGGCTTCTTTACCCAACTCTAACTGAGCAGCTAAAATTTCTTCATCGTTAACTTCTGTAACCCAGCCATCACATTCATTAATATATTTTACTGTCATTCTACCATTTGCCGGAGATTCAACAGAAATTGAATCTGCGATTGTGCCGGTAGTGTCTAACTTTTTGAAGGAGCCTGTTTTCCATGCTCTGGAAATCGCATTGCTTTTTTGGGCCTGAACGCCAATAATACGGGGAATATAATTAATTAACCCGGCTTCTTTTAAATCATGAAATCCTTTATATACACCACTGTAAATGACACCATCACCAACCGGAACAATAATATAATCCGGAACTTCTTCATGAAATTGATTATACAATTCTGTGGCTACTGATTTTTTACCTTCAATTGTAATCGGATTATAGGCTGTGTTGCGGTTAATTCCGCCATATTTTTTTGTATATTCTATTGAAATTTTAAAAGCCTGATCATAATTTGCTTTGACAGGAACCACTCTGGCACCATAGAGTACAGATTGCAAAAGTTTTGTTCTGGGTGCGGTTTCCGGCACAAACAAAATTACATCCAGCCCAAGGGCAGCGCCGGCACACGCCATTGCAGCACCGGCATTTCCGGTGGAGGCCAACACTACAGTTTTTTCATTATAATAATCAGCCTGGGCTGCTACCAACAATGATGCCCGGTCTTTTAATGATCCGGAAGGATTTTGAAAATCGTTTTTGAAAAACAAATTTTTAAATCCCAGTTTTTCTCTAAGCCGGGATGGAGTCATCAGGGCAGTGTTGCCAGCCGGAAAGGAATAATAGTCATGAAAGGGAAAAATAAAAAAATCTGTAGCAGAGATAAAGGGTTTTAATCTTAAAACTTTTAAGTCGTGAGGATTTAAAATAGTCGATAAAACTCCTTTTTGGAATTCATCGGCTTTTTGATTTGCTTCACAAGCCGGACATAAATAATGAATTTTATCTGGCTGATATTCTGCGCCACAATCAATACATTTAAAATAATAATCCATATTTATCCTACTATTTATTACTTAATTATAGTAATAATTTATATAATGTTCAAGGAATTGTTTTTTTTATAATTCCTGAATAATATATAATGTTTTATTTTGCAGGCAAAAATTCGAATAGTTGCCTAACAGACAATAATTTATTTTAAATACAACATTTTTTGAGTAATTGACTGGTCTTTATAGACTAATCGGCAAAAATATGTTCCGCAAGCTACATTGCGATTATCATTATCCCGGGCATTCCAAACCACATTATAATTTCCCTGTGAAAGTTTTCCCATTTGAAATTCTTTGACCAATTCACCCTGTATGTTATAAATACCAATTTTTACATTTCCGGTTTGAGGAATAGCAAAATTGATGTTGGTGGTTGGATTAAAAGGGTTGGGATAGTTTTGCATTAATTCAAAACCTTGAGCAACCTGTTGATTGTTATCATCTATTGCCACTTCCGGGATATGAACCACAGCAAAATCATCAAGAAATACAACACCTCTACTGGCTGCATTCTCATTATTGCCATAGGTAAGTTGAAATGAATCAACCCTGAGTTTTCCATCTAATGAACCATCGCCAATCCATGAACCGGTTTCATTTGTTGACATATCCCAGGTTACTACTTTCCAGCCAACCCAATCAATCTCATACCAGGGGCTCACTTCGGTTCCACTGCTACCACCAATATTATCATCTACAGCAAATCTGAATTTTGAATTTCCACCATCACCAAACACATACACCTGAAGCAAATTATTTCTATCAAAAGTGACATCTAATGGCGCGCCTTTACTTAGATAGTTTCGTACTAACCAGTTTCCACTATTAAGATCCCACTGAAAACCGATTTCCATAGAGGCAGAGTTGTTTGGAGTAATGGGGTTCAATGTATCGGAATTAGACTCCATATATGTATTCTCAACAACAACACCCATAGTACTGCCACTTTGCGACGGTTCCCACCAATTAGTGCCAATATTATTAAAATTATCAATTGTTGTAAATTCAGGAGATGCTTCTTCGGTGAAAAATGTAAAGAATACTTGATTGGTCAGATGGTTATCATACATGTCCTTAATTTCTTCAGAAATTGTTATAACATGTAAATTGTCGGCAATCAGTGCATCCCGGGGAAAAATGCTGATTCCGGTTTTATTATTTTTATTAAAAACCAGAATGTCAATCGCCACAAATGTATCAGTTGCGTGATTTTTTAGTTTAATACTTTCTGTATTTATGGAACTGCTATTTATTATTTCGTCAAATGTTACGTTGAGAACCGGTTTTAAAGCAATATCATGAGCTAACATCTCCGGATAATGAGATACAACTTTTGGTGGTGTAATATCAGGAGGTGAAGTAATAAAAGTTATGGAAAAATCATCTCCACCGGTTCCATCATTATTTCCATCTAAATTATGACCATACACATCAGTCAGGTTGCTGGAAATTGTAACAGTATATTCGGTTTCAAAGCCAAGAGAATCGGGATTTATCCACAAAACAGTGTTTGTGTTTTCCCAACTGACTGAAAAATCGGCATCAGGTGAAAAGGAGATTTTATCTAAAGCACCGGTAATATTCATTTCTCTCGAAAAGGTGATTTTGATAGGATCCCAGGCCGGGAAAGAGGATTCATTGTTTGCAGGTTTTGTAGATACCACGGTTGGTGGAGTTTTTATTGTCAGATATCTATCTTTAAAATTGAACATTTTCCTGTCAACGAATACACTTGCCGTATCATTATAATAATTTTCTTTTTCAATAATTATCTGGTAGTCTGCTGACTCTAAACTATCGAACATAAAAAAGCCATTATTGTTATCATCACAATAATAGATTACACTATCTTCAGGAGCATTATCAGGAATCAGTTTAACTTTAGCATTATTCAATGGTAAATACTGATCGTGTAAAGAGGATAAACAGAAATAATCCGGTGATTCGTATAAAGACCTGACCATTCCCAATAAAATATTTTGTGAAACAATATCTCCCTCTTCAAAATAATTGGTAATAGACTGTGCAATTGCCCAGGATTCTTTTTGCCTGTAATCAATGCTCATTAATCTCCATGATTCGGGAATATAATCATGGAAAGAACCCTCGCTGATATTTCCCGGCATGCTGAGAGGAGTAGTGCCATCAAAGAACACTCCATATCCATAGTTCCAGTCCGGATGCATTGTCAGGTCTCCCCAGGCATAATGGGTTGTTGTTCGGTTGGCGGTATAAATTTGTTCAGACAGTATTTGAGCCATTGTTTTTGCCAAGGGATATCGCGGATCATTGGTTTTTCCATTAAAAATTGCCAAAGTATAATTTGCCTGGCCGTTAGCGCCGTTACTATGAATAGAAATAAAATAATCAACATTATTTTCATTTGCAATGGCTGCCCGTTGAGACAAAGATGGATCATCAGGAGTTCCATAACCCTCAGTTGGTGGCGGGTCGTCATTGCCGGTACGTGTAATAACAACAAAACCGCCCAGACTTTCCAGGATGCCTTTTAAAAACAAACCCTTTGTCAGGTTACTTTCAGATTCCCAAAAACCTGTTTCTGGCATATATCTGTCGTCAGATTCATGTCCGCCATGTCCCGGATCAATGCATACTTTTGTTCCGGATAAATCCTGCGAAAAAAGTACAATTGTTGAAAAAATCAAAAGTGTAAAAAGTTTAATGTATTTCATAATAAATTTACTCCTGAAATTCAATAATTAGCATTTCAATGTTACCCTGAGCGGTCTGGTAAACTATTTTATTTTCAGACCAGGACGGATACATTGCAATTTTGTCAACATTGTTTGTTAATGTAAATGAGTTTTTCGATTCAACATGGATAACCATAATGTCAGACGAAGTGACTTTGTGACCATTATCCTTATCGTTCATAAAAACAATCCATTTTCCATCAGAAGACCATTTTGGAAAATTTGCATTTTTTATGTTGAGTAAAATTTCACCATTTAGGTTAGTAACAAAGGTGCCTTTGCCAACCAGGGTAAAGAGTATTTTATCTCGGTCAGGTGAAATTGAACCCCAGATATAATGACCTTTGCCAACTGGCTCGATAACTGATTTTTCGCCATTTATTTCTAAATATAATTTTGAGTTTTCAGTAAAAGCATTTATCTCCTTTTCTATGGATTCTTCCAGAAGTTTTACTTCCTTATCACAGCTATAAATTTCGCGTTGATTCTTTGCTTTGTATATAACAATATTGCCAGCACTCTTTCTTGGAGTTGATACATCTCTTTCTTTTTGAATCAGATCATGGATTTCCCGAGTTTCAATTGATTGATGAGAAATAGAAAAATACCTTCGCTTTTTGATCAACTCTTCATGGCGAAAAAATATTTTTTCACCTCCTGGTGAAAAAACAGGTTTATATCCGGCTCCCCTGAGATTGTTTAGTTGGATAGTTGTATTATCATCCAGGTTGTAAAGCCAGAGCCCCTTATATCCTACTGTTGTATATAGGATTTTATCTCCCTGCGGGGAAAAGTTTGGGAAAGCATAGTGGATGCTGTTATCATTTTTTATAAGCACTTTGGTTTCCAGAACTTTTATGTTTTGTCCTGCAACCACTGTGATTAGAACTAATAGCATAATCAAAATTTTCTTCATAAAATTTTCCTTTATTTTAATCATTTCAATAGAATACATTTTTTGCTTTGAGTATATAAAATTTCACTTCGGTTTTCGTTATATACCTCCATGGAATAGAGATAAACACCGGAACTTTGGGTTATGGCATTCCAGCTAATGTCATAATCACCTACGATTTTTTGTTGGCTTAAAAGTTTTTCCACCAGCCTTCCCAATAGGTCATAGATAGTGATTTCAACATAGGCAGGTGAGTTTAGTGAAAATTTAATATTAGTGCGTGAATTAAAAGGGTTGGGATAGTTGTTCGCCAGTTTGAATTTCCCGGCTTTCGGTATAATAATACCTGCAGAATCATGAAAAAAGTTGAGTGCTCTGGACATAACCGCCACTCTTTTCGATTGCGGATATACTGTTTCAAAGGGAAATGTCAGGTAAACAAGCTTTCCTTCTTCTGTTCCGTCCGGAAAAAGACCGGAAAACTGAATTCCGGCTACTCCATTTGAAGAGGGAACGTTTTTAAAATTCATACAATTTTCCGAACCGTTTCGTGTTTTAATAGCATCGGGCCAGTCAACATCAAAGCTACCATGACTGCCATCATCAAAATTAATATCAGTTATGTCACTAAAAATTTTCCCCTCAATTCCATCAGCTGTATAATAAGTTCCCTGCTCGTTAAACGGCGCATCCTGATAATATTCCGCTTTAAGAAAATTGTGGTAAAAATTTTTATCCGCAGTAGAGGCGTGAGTTGTTTTGCCCTCCAGATCCCATCCAATTTCCGAGCCTGACACAAAAAGGTTTCCCCCCTGTTTCAAAAATTCTTCTACTAAATTTTGTTCTGTCGGATTAAATGTATCATCTGAAGTACTCTCATCGCCCAACATCCATATCACACTATCAAAATCAAGCAAATCGACCTTGTTTCCAAAGACCGATTCGTTCAGAGCATAGGAAAATCCAAAACCATTTTCCACAAAGGGAGCAATATATTTAGTTATGTAATCATGTCGGTTATTTGTAGAGCGGTCGAATCCATTGACGATAAGAATTTTTGGTTGGCAAATTTTTGTTGTTGCTGCATATACTTCGTTAGATAAAATAGATTCTTCAGTATCATTAACGGCTTGAACCTTAAAATAATATGCGGTATTTGGGTTCAACGATGATATTTGGGCAAAGTTTGTTTCAGCCACAGCCACACTATCCTGGGTTTCGGGATCAACACTGTAAAAAATATTATAGTTTGTGGCGCCGGCTACTGCATTGAATTCAATTTGTATCGTAGATTCATCTATTGATTTTAAGACTATATATTCCGGTGTTGGTAAACCTGAATCTTCCATGTTTTTATAATATGATGGAGTGTAGGATGTCATGCTATAAGGATAATGGGTAGAATAATCAACTTTCCAGTCGGTTGTGCTGGCAGCAGCCTCTACACAGGAAAGCGAGCCGTTTGTATTGTGTTTTACAAATAAAATAACGTGGCCGTGTTTGTGAATTGCATCGGCCGGTTTGAGATCATTCCAACTGGAGTATTTTTGTAGAATGGAACCATAGGCAGGATCATCCATCATTCTGGTTGAATAATGAGAGTTTAATTTCCAGCAACGACAGACATATCCTGAGCAGTCAACTCCCCTTGCATAACTTGAAACTCCGTCGGTGTGAATATCGCCGGCATAATCGCCGTCTGCCAGTCCGCTGACATAAGTTGGTAACAGATCAAAACCACCCCACTTGTAGGGGATTTTTGAATTGGTCCCGATTTGTATCCACGATGGAGTCTCTACTAAATCCCCATCAGGTGCGGTTTCCGGTCCGTTTGTTACATTGGCTGAAGTACATTCCCAGTTTATTTGGACATAACTATCTGCAATTTCAAGTGATTCTTCGCGACCGACATTATTTCCTGAACTTTTAGGAGAAGTTTTAAAAAGATTGCCGGAGTTTTCTATGTCTGTGTCAAATTTTACTTTTTTTTTAAACCTTTCAGGATAATGCCACTGAAAATTAGTTACACTATCCGGAATTGTCCATTTGAAAATATATATACCATCCTCTGATGAAATCATGTGATAAATTATACCCTGTTTGTCTATTGTCAAATCTTTATGTATTGTCGTGAAGTAATGGTCAGGAAGGGATATTTCACCTGTTTTTTGACCTGTGGGATCGAGAATCCAAATTTGCCGGTCAACTTCAAGAGGTACTTGTTTTACAATAAGATTGACATCGACATAGATTCTGGCTTTTGCGTCAGAACCAAGATATTTCATGCTTGCCAGATTAGGCAGATTGTGATTTAGTAAAATTGTTGTTGTTCCCACTTCCTTTTGTAATAAAATCTCGACACTGTTCTTTGATAAAAGTTTAACCTGACCGGAACCCGGAATGTTTGTAACAATTTTAGATAAAGTTGGGGATTGAGTTTTTGTAGCCATCCAAAAATTGTTATTGGAATTTTTTATTACTGTTTCATCGTTAATTAATTTAATTTTTTCAATTGTTGAGTATTTATCCGGATTCTGAAAGGATGTAATCAGTTTGGCCTCAGAATATTGGTGAAGTTGATTCCCAACAATAAAACTTGTCTCTTTATCATTGTGAATGGCAAAATCTTTTGCTGTTGCAGGAGCGTATCTTTGTTGGACAAATTCTTTATTTGAAAAGGTTTTAATGGCCTTATTTACCGGATCGAGGATTAATATTTTATTTTGGGAGACCTGGAAACTTTGGGGGCCAAATTTTGCACCCGGCTCTATGCTGTAGCTGACGTTTTGTTCTGCCTGTCCCCAGGGAATAAAAATTTCCTGAACAGGTTGTTGGGCAAACAATCTAACCGAGTGGATTATAAGTAATACTTTTATAATTTTCATAATTTTCCTTTTACATCTTTAAATTTAAAATTCTTTTATATAATTCCAATAGGTTCGTTCTACTTCAGCGTTACATTTTTCAAAATAAAATCCAATTGGTCCAACCCAGGGAATTATTGCCTCTGAAAAACCGGCCTCTTGCAGGTCCTTTAGACATCGTTTCAATAAAATTTCACCAATGCCTTTTCCCCGCGCCTTTTCTGTAGTACCCATTGGGCCAAACCAGCCGGTACCAATATTATTACAACTGTGATTGGAAAATGCTATTACTTTATTATCGAGAATTGCTATATGCAGGGGATTTGTTTTTTTTTCGTAGGCTAATGTAATTTCCGCCTGCCATATCTCAAACTCTTTATTTATCAGATCAAATACAATTTGTCTCTTCTCTGTTGACGCCCTTTGAATCGTAATATTATATTTTTCTTCTATCTGGTTTTCGTAACGACCAGTATCAAAATTTTGATTAGACAATTCAACTTTCATATTAACATTATCACGTCGACGATTATAGTGTTTTTTGTGTAATAAGGTAATTAATGATGTGTAGCGCGGATCAATGCCCGGAGTGAAGTAATTGGGGAAACTGTCGAGAAATCTGATAACAGTAGCCCCTTTTTCTCTTAATCTGTATTCCAGATTGTCAAATATTTCTATTAAAACCGGCCCCATTAATTTCTGATCGATGGATGCTATAAGTTTTATCCAGCCGGTTTTTGTATTGTTGTATTCATATACAAGTCCGGAAGCAAAACCCGCCAGAGTATTTTGATTTTTTACAATAAAATTCAAATCTCTGTCAAAGTATTTTTCACCAAAGATCTTTTCATCCAATATTTCTTCTGTAATTGGATCATATATATATTGTTCATTATGTAGAGTTTTCAGGGAGTTTAAATCTTCTTTTTGTAAACAATGATAAGTAAGCAAAGTTGTTTCCTTCTCATTCAAATAATTGGATATTTCCGCCGGTGTGTAAAAAGATAACGTTTTCGTCGGATTTTATTTTCCCCTTTTGGCAATAATCCAGCATTCCGGCAGCGCCTTTCCCGGTATATACATAATCCAGAAAAATTCCTTCTTTGCGGGCAAAGAGATTTACCGCTTCTTCACAGGCTTTTGTGCGTATGCCATAACCCTTGCCCACGTAAGAGTCATCGGTGAAAATATTGTTTTTGTCTATTTTTATATTACACATTTTTCCGGCTTCTGTTGCCAGGTCATAAACATTTTTTGCCAATTCTACCTGGGGGGTATCTACACTAATACCGTGAATTTCACCTTTCCATCCGCTTATCGCCTGTCCCAATACCAACCCGGCCTGGGTTCCGGCCGATGAGGATGCATGAATGATTTTGTCAATTTTTAAGTTGTATTTAAGAGCGTCTTCCATAATTTCTGCAAATCCCTGGGCATATCCCAAAGTTCCTAATGGTGTTGAACCTCCCGGTGGCAGGAAATATACTTTTTTTCCCTCTTCTTTCAATTGTTGATTGATTTTGAGAGCATAGTTCATGCGCTCTTCGGAATCTGTTGTGTCAATATGGTGAACATGAGCTCCCAGAATATGATCAATACGTAAATTTCCAGTTGGGTTTTGTGGTTTTCTACCACTTAATATTAAATGTATCTCAAATCCGAATTTGGAACCGATCCCAGATAAAACTCTGCAAAAATTAGATTGATTGGCCCCGATACCAATGATTGTATCACAGCCCTGCTTTAAAGCATCAGCAACCAGAAAATCAAATTTTCGTGTTTTGTTACCTCCCAGGGCAAATCCGGTTAAATCGTCTCTTTTAATGTAAAGATTGCAACCGTTGATTTTTGAAATATTATGCAGGTGATGAAATGGTGTTGGCGTTAAAGTAATTTTTACCTGTGGAATCCCGACTAATGTTTTTTTGATTTTATTCATAATTATTTCCTTTAATGACAGGATTTACAGGGTATAAAATCCAGTAAGACAGTGGGCAAAATTTTTTGCCTAATTACAACTTTTTAACACCAATTCCAGGTCTTTCGGGAATAATCAACTTGCCGTTTTTGACTAAAACGCCTTCATGCAGGTCGTTACTGATTAACAGATTGCCATCCAGATCAGCCCAGTCGATTGCCGGGGAGAGTTGGGAGGCTGCAGAAATAGAACAGGAGGAGGCAACCATACAGCCGATTAGAATTTTCATGTCAAAACTTCGGGCCAGATTAACCATTTTATGAGCTTCGCGCATTCCGGTACTTTTCATAAGTTTGATGTTAATACCGGTATATACACCTCTGGCTGCTATTACATCGGGAATTCTGTGAATTGATTCATCAGCAACGATAGGGATAGGTGAATTTTCTGAAAGCCAGGCAATATCGTCAATTTGATTTTTTGGCATTGGCTGTTCTACAAAAACAACATTTTGGTTTTGGAGCCAATGGGCCATATCAAGAGCCTTTTTTTTGTCTTTCCAACCACCATTAACATCAACATAAAGTTGTTTTTCCGGGGCGATCTTGCGAACATTTTCTATCATCTCTTTGTCATTGCCGGCACCAAGTTTTATTTTTAATACCTTATATGGTGCTGCTTCCAGAGTTTTTTGCTGTACTATTTCCGGCTTATCAATTCCAATTGTAAATGAAGTGTATGGGGCTTTCTCCCTGTCGTATCCCCAAATTTTGTACCAGGGCTGATCCATCAGTTTGCCGACCAGATCATGAAGAGCAATGTCAATAGAAGCTTTGGCAAAATGATTACCAGTTTCCACGCTATCTACATAATTGAGAATCTTTTCTATTTGAAAAGGATCGGTGAATTGCGCCAGATCCAACTTTTTATAAAATTTTATAGCAGTTTCCGGAGTTTCCGGATAATATGGAGGCATTGCTGCTTCACCATAACCTGTAAAGCCATCATAATCAATCTGAACTTGCATGTCCGGTGTGATTGTGCGTGAATTTTTGGCAATTGTAAAAACATGTTTCATTTTTAAATCATATTTATAATAGGTCAATTTCATTTTACCGCTTCCCCTATTAATTTTAATTTTTTTTGAAGAATTATCACAGTTAATTGCTCCAAGGATAGCAGCTGACGAAGCAATTACTCCGGCTTTCTTGATAAAATCCCGTCGTTCGCTTTTCATTAAACCCCCTATTTATAAAATTCATTATTATGCAAATCAGATATTCCTGCAGTGTCTTTGCTGCCAATTATTCTTTTTACTTTTTGTAAAGATGAGGCGCGAAAACTATTATAATTTTTTGCCTTTTCGTCCAAACTGTTTATCTTTACCCTGCCTGCTTCATGAATGTATTCCAGGTTGCCGATATACATTCCTACATGAGTAATGCGATTGGCTTTCCCAAAAAACATGAGATCACCTTTTTGTAAATTTTTATAGTTATTTTCAGTTGATATTTCGCGACCGTATAAAACCTGTTGTGAAGCATCACGTTGTAGAATTTTACCATGCATAAAATATAGCATCTTGACAAAGCCGCTACAATCCAGACCTTTTATTGAAGTGCCTCCCCATAAATATGGAATTCCCATGAATTTTTTTGACAAATTTACAAGACTTTCACCGGATAATTCCCGGCTGGCAAGCCAGTCGGAGTAAATTTTTGCCTGGGATTTGCGGACATATCCGGATCTTTTATCGGGAAATTCCACCTGGTAATAATCTTTACCCGTTTGAATATGTTTTAAAGTATTTCCAATAACAATGTCGGAAATTACATTATCTGTACAATTTTTTTCAGCATAGACAAATCCGGTGTAATCGGTAAAAATTATTTTCTCGCTTTCAGCCCACACTCTGAACTTTTCAGCAGTCATAGGCCAGACGCCATAATCATCAACCCATCCCATATATTTATCAGGTGTCTGAATGCGGTACCAACTACCCCGTTTTTCAAAAATTCTAACAGGAGTTCCCAGGATTCCCTGAGTTATTAATGTTGACCCGTGCCGTGTTTTGCTACGCATGTTGGCTACAGACAGATTAATTACGCCATAAAAAGTTTTTAAGGAGTTTTGCGGTAATAAAGTTGTGTAAACATTATTGTTGTTCAGGGCATCAATCTTTTCCTGAACTTCTTTATTATTGGTTTTAACAATGATGGAGTCGCCGTTTTGAGTAATTTCAAATATTTCCAATCGCGAATCTTTAATAACATTTTCTTTAATTTGTTGTAATTCTTCGAGTGCAATATTTTGATTTTCTGAACAAGAGACAAGAAATCCAACAAGAAAAAGAGTTAGTATGATTCTTTTTTGTAATTTCATAATTTTGATCTCCGCTGTTAATTTGTAAAGTCTCTGAACAAACTAAAAATAAGATAATCCTGCCAACAAATCAACATATATTTTATGAAAATTGACTATCATATAAAAGAGAGAAATTAAGTCTTAAAAGCATTGAAGATCGATTTTACATTTTTTATCACAATGTAAATAGATTTGCTTTTGTTCAAATCACTCCAAATATTTCACTTCCATGTGATAATCCCATTTATCAAAATAAATATTACCACCGCGCCACTCTACTTCACCTCGTTGAAAATCTACAGTTTCGCTTCTGGGGAATATTTTTTGTGGAAACAATTCACTGGAAATATCGTCATTAACAATCAGTCTATATGAGTCTATACCTGATGTATAATAATACTGCAATTTATTGTCAGCAGTGTTTTGTAAGGAAAAAGATTGGTCAACCGGAACCCAGCCAATGCCCGGATAATAGACTTCTGCCCAGTCATGTAAATTAACATGACCCGGGTGCATCATCCAGCCACTTTGCCATTTGGCAGGAATACCTGCATAGCGCAGCATAGTTATCAGTAAAAGAGATTGCATGCCGCAATCACCATGTTTATTATCTAAAACATATTCCGGTATATTTGGTAATGTAGAGTATTCAAGAGCGCTGGCCCATGGGATATTTTGATCAATATATTCATATATTTTTTTCACTTTCTCATAGGGATTGTATATGCCATGTAAAAGGCTGTTTGTTAATTTTTTTATTCTGTGTGAAAAAACTATATGGGGTGGTTTCTCTGATGTGTTTTTTATATATACTTCATTTTGCAAATCATATTTTCCGAATTTGCTATTTTTCAGATCATAATATTCTGCGTAGGAATTATAACTTATTTCGATTTCAAATCTTGTTTCCTGACCGGTTTTAGCGATTTTTTCCATGTAGATTGAACGCTGGTGATATTTTTCAGGAGCAATAATATAATTTTTCCCATTTGTTTTGAGCAATTTTACATTTTGTTGTCTTGGATTGTCTTCTCTGGGAAATGGCATCCAGCAGCGGATAGTCTCTCCGGGCGGTGTGACATCCGGATTAACTGAAATATAGTATTTAAACAAGATTTTTTTGGGGTTTAAGCGGTGTTTATATTCCGTTTTATGTTCTTTCAGAATTTCATTGGTATGGGCGAGGCGGAATTCGGCGAGTATGTTTTTCTTTACACCATCAATTTTTTCTTTATTTTTTTTTGCGGCATTATCAATTCTGAAAAGGTTTGGTATAGCATTGCGAAAATATCTTTTATTGCCGTCAATTATACGCATTTCCAGTGCCTTACTTTTTTCCCATTTTGTCAACATTTTCTGGTCTAATTCTGGGTAATATTTTTCCAGATTTTCCCGCACATAATCTTCAGACCTGTTAAAATCAATAAGAATACGTTTCATTAAATCCTCTTTGAATCTTAAGGAAATTAGGGTTGACTGTTGTGTATTTGGATTGGTTTTTAATTGATTAATTATTTTTATAGCATTGGAAAAATCGCCATTTTGGATTTTTTCATCGATAATATTGACCTGCTTTATATTTTTTTGGTTATTCACGATTGAATCTTTTCCCCCGCAATTTGTTTGAAAAATGAGAGTTGTGAATAATATAATTAAAGATAATGAGAAAGCTCTGAAAAATTGTGTCATTATTAATCCCTCCAGATTATTGCAAATGCACAATTAAGTTAAATTAATAATTATGAAAATGCAAGCGTGGCTTATAAGTTAATTAAGTTTCCTAACTAATTTTGTTTGGTTATATCTAAAAAATATTTTAAAATATCCATGTGGAATTTTATTGTCGATTATGACTTATTTATAAAGTCGAGCAATATGCGTTATTTATTTAAAATTGAAAATATATTGGAGATAGTAAACAAATGGCTGAACCGCAGGACAGAAGCAATATTTTAACAGAAAAACGAAATCCCAAAAGTGTTGAAATTGATACAATGACTACTGCCGAAATAGTAAAATTAATAAATGATGAAGATGCAACTGTGCATGAAGCGGTAAGAGCAGCATTACCAGAAATCACACAAGCAGTAGATTATGTTTATAATGCCTTTAAAAGTGGTGGTAGATTAAGATATGCAGGGGCAGGAACAAGTGGAAGACTTGGAGTTCTGGATGCAAGTGAATGCCCTCCTACATTTTCAGTGGATCCAGACCTTGTTCAGGGAATTATTGCAGGTGGTCAGATTGCATTACAAAATGCTGTTGAAGGTGCTGAAGATTATGCAGAACAAGGTAAAGAAGATTGTATAAAATTTGGTCTTAAAAGTGGAGATGTATTGATGGGGATTGCAACCGGAGGAACTACTCCTTATGTTCATGGAGCAATTGATTATGCAAACTCGATTGGTTGCAAAACTATATTTTTTACATGTACTCATAAAGAAGATCTTGGTTCAAATGCCGATGTAATTATTGAAGTATTGGTAGGTCCTGAAATTATCACTGGTTCAACGAGATTAAAGGCTGGGACTGCTACAAAGATGGTTCTAAATATGATTACTACCTCTGCTATGATAAAATGGGGTAAGGTTTATGGTAATTATATGATAGATCACATGGCTATTAATGAAAAACTCATTGACAGAGGAACAAGAATTATAGCGGATATTGCGAAGGTTGACAGGAAAAAAGCTTACGATTATTTACTAAAAGCTGATAAACATGTCAAGGAAGCTATAGTGATGGCAAAACTGGAGATATCCCTGGAAGAAGCCCGGAAGAAGATTTCCGAGCACAACGGATTTATCCGGTTCGCGGTAGATAAGGACTAGGGATTTTTAAATAATTGGCGGTTAGTCTGATTAACTAACAAACGATGAGAAGTAATGACGCTTATTAACCTGAAAAACAAAAAAACATTAACTGTATTGGGATTGATGTCGGGAACATCGCTTGATGGACTGGATCTTTGCTTGGCTGAGATTAGTTTTGATAATCAGGAACTTAAGTCAAAAGTACTTCACTTTGAATCAATTAGTTATACCAAAGAGTTCAAAAAATATCTGGGTAGCCTGGCATATACAAATACTGCAGAAATATGTAGGGCAAATTTTAAAATTGCCAGGGAATGGTCTGACATTATTCAAAATTATCTGATTAAAAACAGCATAGATAGAGACATAATAGATTTAATTGGTTCACATGGGCAGACTATATGGCATGAACATGGCCAATCCACCCTGCAAATCGGTGAATCTGCTGTGCTTTCTCACGATCTGGCAATTCCCTGTGTGGCGGATTTTAGAGTAATGGATGTTGCGGCCGGAGGCTCGGGTGCTCCATTAGTGCCATTTGTTGATTATCTGTGGTTTAAAAACATAAACAGAAGCACTCTGCTTTTGAATATTGGTGGTATTGCAAATTTTACAATTATTCCCAAAAATTGCATATCGCAAAATGAAATACAGGCGCTGGACACAGGTCCCGGAAATGGATTAGTTGACGCTGCGATTCAAATAGCGACAGATAATAAATTGGCCTATGATAAAGATGGAATCTGGGCTAAAAAAGGAACGATAAACCCGAAGTGGTTAAATAAATTATTGCAACATCCTTATATCATCAAACCTTTACCAAAATCTACAGGCAAAGAGGTGTTTGGCAAAGATTATGTCAGACAAATTATTTCTGAGTATAATATTCAGAATCAAAAAGGTTTTGAAAATCTGGTGGCAACTTTAACACGATTTACAGCAGAATCAGTTTTTTCAGCTTACCAGAGGTTTTACTCTGATAAATATCCAATTGATCAAATATTGGTTAGTGGTGGCGGAGCAAATAATCCGCAAATTATGAAACATTTAATGGAACTATTTCACAAATCTGAATTTGTGAAATCTGAAGATTTTGGAATTGATCCTGAAGCAAAAGAGGCTCATGCTTTTGCAATATTGGCTGCTATGAGAATATGGGAAGTACCATCCAACGTTCCGAAAGTAACCGGGGCTAAAAAACAGGTTTTATTAGGAAAAATAACATTTTAAAGAGCATCATTTTTTAAGGAGAAATAGTGAAAATTTTAGTACCAATTAAACAAGTTCCGGAAACCAGTAATGTAAAAATGGATCCTGAAACAGGTACAATGGTAAGGTCCGGAGTAGAACCGATTGTAAATCCTTTAGATCTATATGCTGTTGAAGAGGCAATAAGATTAAAAGCAAAATATGGAGGCGAAATAATAGCAATTTCCATGGGGCCTCCTGGTGCAAAGAAGGCTCTGCAGGAAGTTATTTCCATGGGCTGTGATGAAGGAATTTTATTAAGTCACAGAAAATTCGCAGGTGCAGATACCTGGTCAACTTCTTATGTTTTGGCGCAGGCAATTAAAAAGATCGGAAAATTCGATGTCATTCTCTGTGGTGAACGGGCAACAGATGGCGATACCGGACAGGTCGGCCCGGGAATAGCAGCCTGGCTGGATATTCCATTTTCTACTTATGTGAGCCAAATTTCAGAAGTGAATAAGGATACAATAACAGTTAAAAGAATAGTTGAAAATGGATATCAGTTAGTGGGAATAGAAAAGCCAACCCTCTTGACGGTTGTAAAAGAAATTAATTTTCCCAGATTACCCACTTTAGATGGTAAAATCCGTTCAAAAAAGATAGAGATTCCACTTTGGGGGCCTGAAGATATTGATGCTAAAATAGAAAATTTAGGATTAAAAGGTTCACCTACAAGGGTAGTAAAAATCTCAAAACCTAAAGTAAGTCGCGATGGTGAGGTTTATAAACCGAATAATGAAAAAGAAACAGAAGAAGTCGTCGATCGAATAATTGAATTTTTTGAGCAAAAAGAAATTTTATAGGAGATAGTGAAAATGGAGTATAAAGGCGTCTGGATTTTGGGCGAGCAGAATAAAGGAATAATTCAAACTGTTTCCTATGAATTATTAAAAAGAGGGAAATTCTTATCAGAAAAGCTGGGTGTAGACCTGGTTGCTGTTGTTTTAGGTTATCAAATTAGCCCGAAAGAGTTGAACAAATTAATCCATTATGGAGCAAACAGGGTGATTTACGTTAATGACCAAATATTTCAAAATTTCCTGCCTGATCCTTATATCAATTCAATAATGGAATTAATTAATAAATATAATCCGGAAATTATGCTGGCAAGTGCAACCTCTACCGGAAGAACTGTTGCACCGGCTGTCGCGGTAAAATGTCATGCCGGACTGACTGCAGATTGTACCGGCCTGGATATTGAAGAGGGATCGAATAATTTGATTCAAACCAGACCTGCTATTGGTGGTAATATTTTAGCAACAATAAAATCCCCCAATCACAGACCTCAAATGGCAACTGTTAGGCCACATTCAAACCAGCCATTAGAGCCAAATCCGGGGAATGTTGGTGAAGTAATATATGAAAAAGTTAAGGAAAAAAACCTGAAAAGCCGTACAAATCAAATTGCTTTTATTGAAATGAAAGATGAGTCAGCCAATATCCAGGATGCGGAAATTATTGTAGCCGGAGGTAAGGGTTGTAAAACCGAGGAGAGTTTTAAAATGGTGCGCGAGTTGGCTCATCAATTAAATGGTGCTGTCGGTGCATCTCGCGAGCCCGTGGATCTGGGCTGGGTAAAATATCCACATCAGGTCGGGTTAAGTGGTAAAACCGTAAGCCCTAATATGTATGTTTGCGCAGGTATATCTGGTGCGGTACAACATCTTGCCGGGATAAAAACAGCTCATAATATTGTGGCAATTAACAATGATCCCAACGCCCAAATATTTCAGGTGGCAGATATTAGTGTTCAGGCTGATTTGTTTGATGTTTTGCCAATCCTGATAGATAAATTAAAGGATCGGAAAGTTGGTTGAAAAGAGTAAGCCGGTCAAAAGGGAATCGAGAATAATTATTAAAAGGGGTGAAAATGCCTGATTACAATAAAATATCTGATAAAATAATAGAAAAACTTGTAAACATGCTTGGGGAAAGAAATGTTATTTACAAGGATAAGGAAAAATTAGAGAATTTTTCTCACGATGAAATTACTGATAAAAAATATGCTCACATGCCTGAAATAGCTGTTCGCCCTCAAAACGCTGAGGAAATTTCAAAAATTATGAAAATGGCTAATGAAGAAAAAATACCCGTAACTCCAAGGGGAGCAGGTAGTGGACTTTCAGGTGGAGCCGTACCGATTTATGGCGGTATTGTCATGCTTTTTGACAGGATGAACAAAATTTTGGAAATTGACAAGACAAATATGATGGCAGTCGTTGAACCAGGAGTAATAACAAACGAACTGAACGAACAAATTGAAGATGACGGATTGTTCTTTGCCGGATATCCTATGAGTGTGGAATCTTGTTTTATCGGTGGAAATATTGCCGAAAATGCAGGTGGTGGCCGTGCTGTTAAATATGGTGTTACCGGTCGTTATATTGTAGGAGTCGAGGTTGTGACTCCGGAAGGTGAGATCATCGAACTTGGTGGGAAATTGATGAAAAATGTAGTTGGTTATGACCTGCTCAAACTCATGATTGGCTCAGAAGGTACCCTGGGAATTTTTACTAAAATAATTATCAAACTATTACCCTTACCAAAGGCCAGAGTTGACCTGCTTGTACCTTTTAAAGATGCGGAAACGGCGATTAGTGCGGTGCCGAAAATCATGACAGAATCGGGTATTATTCCCACGGCAATTGAATTTATGGATAAATTGTCATTTGAAACCTCCTATAAATTTTTGAATGAACATTTTTCTCACGAAGATGCCGGAGCTATGCTTTTAATTGAAATTGATGGAACAAATTCGGAGCAATTGGAAAAAGAATATGAAATGATCGGAAAATTGTGTCAGAAAAATGGTGCCCTTGAGGTTTATGTTGCTGATAATCATACAACTATAGAAAGAGTTTGGCGGGTGCGCAGAAATATTGCGGAAGCCTTTATGGTTTATTCTCCGGTGCAAAGTCTTGAGGATATTGTGGTGCCAATTGGCAGTATTCCGAAAATTTTACATGATATAAACAATATTGCAGAGAAGCACGATGTTCTGATCCCGACTTATGGACATGCCGGTGACGGAAATCTGCATGCAACTGTTGTAAAAAAACAGGAAATGAGCATGGATAAGTGGGAAGAATCCTTGCCCCGGGTTCTGAAAGAAATGTATACAAAATCCAATCAATATGGAGGTACTATCAGCGGAGAACATGGAATCGGCCATAAAAGAAAACTGTATATGGAAGACTGTCTGGGCAAAACCACTGTGGAATTAATGAAAAGAATAAAAAGATCCTTTGATCCAAATTATATTTTAAATCCGGGAAAAATAATTGATACTTAACCCCTTCTCCTTCTAAGAAGCTCCCGGCTTTTCCTCCGGGAGCTTACCAATAAGAATGCTAAAAAAAAGGTGGCGTGATGAAAAAAATTATTCTGTTACTTTTAACCCTCAATTTTACTTTTATTTCTGCTGAAATAAAGACCAATGTAAAGCTGGGGATAGATGTACTTGTTGCAGAAAATCTTAATTTTGTTAAAGATAAAAATGTCGGGTTGATTACCAACCCAACCGGTCTAAACAGTCAGTTAAAATCTACAATTGATATTCTGTATAAAAATCCCGATGTGAATCTTGTGGCGATTTTTGGTCCGGAACATGGTGCCCGTGGCAATGTGAGCGCCGGAGACAAGGTAGGTGACATTATTGATGAAAAAACAGGTATTAAAATATTTAGTTTGTATGGGAAAAACAGAAAACCGAACCCTGAAATGTTAAAGAATATAGACCTTTTGATTTATGATATTCAGGATATTGGTTGCCGATCTTATACATATATTTATACAATGGCTTATGCTATGGAGGCTGCCCGGGAAAATAACATTCCCTTTATTGTGTTGGACAGGCCGAATCCTCTCGGAGGTAATTTGATTGATGGTCCTATTTTGGAAAAACAATTTAAATCCTTTGTTGGATTGTATCCAATTCCCTATGTTTATGGCCTGACTTGTGGAGAGTTAGCAAAATATTTTAATACTGAGTTTGACATTAATTGTGATTTGAAAATTATAAAAATGAAAGGTTGGAAAAGGGACATGATTTTTGCTGAAACCGGCCTGGAGTGGGTTCCAACTTCACCTCATATTCCTCATGCTATTTCCGCTCTATATTATCCTGTTACAGGAATAATTGGCGAACTTCATAGCCTGGATATTGGTATTGGATATACAAATCCCTTTGAATTTATCGGGCAAACCTGGCTTAATGGCGAAAAATTAGCTGACGAATTGAATGGGAGAAATTTAGAGGGCGTTTTTTTTCGTCCGATTTTTTATACACCCTATTATTTCAAACTCGCAAAAGAACATTTGCAAGGTGTTCATATCCACATTCTCGATCCAAAGAAATTTAAACCTGTAGAAATTCAAATTCATTTGCTGACAGCTGTTAAAAAACTCTATCCGGAACAGGAAATATTTAATCCGGAAAGAGCAGGTATGTTTGACAAGGTTGCAGGCTTATCAACTTTACGAGATGATATTAATAAGGGAACCGATGCAAAATTAATTATTGAAAAATGGCGCCCGGGGCTGGAACAATTCAGAGAAAAAAGTAAAAAATATTATTTGTATGATTAATTAAAAACCAGGTTTGTAGTAGAATGTTAAATTCAATTGATAAATATTCTAAAGTTATTGCTGAAATCGATCTGAATAATTTGGATTATAATCTTCGACAGATTCGCAAAACCGTAAATCCGGCAAAAGTAATTGCTGTAGTAAAAGCTGACGCTTACGGACATGGAATTTTGCAGGTTGTTGATAGGCTTTTGCAGAATAATGTAGATTTTTTCGCAGTTGCCAGAATAAAAGAAGCTTTGGTTTTGGCAAATAATAATATCAAAACCAGAATATTGATTTTTGCCCGATTAAATAAAGAAGAAATTGAATTGGCAATTAAATATGGTTTCCGGATTACTTTAACTAACCTTAAGGATCTGGATATCATTGAGCAAAGTGCAAAAAAATTAAATATAAAGGCAAACATTCATCTGAATATTGACACCGGAATGGGCAGAATCGGAATTTTGCCGAAAACAATCGAGGAACTCATCGGAAAGATGGAGAATTATGATTTTGTCAACTTCGAAGGAATCTATTCCCACTTTTCCACATCTGATCTAAAGGATAAATGTTTTGCATACAAACAACTCGGGATTTTTCAAAATATTATACATCAATTTCAAAACAAAGGCATTGATTTCCCAATGATTCATATCGCCAATAGCGGGGCAATTTTAGATATGCCGGAAACTTATCGGGATATGTTTAATGCGGTTCGAACCGGTATTATTTTATACGGTTGCTATCCTTCGGTAGAGACAAGCGAATCCATTGATATTAAACCGGTTATGACAATTAAAACAAGGGTTTTGGAAATTCGTGAATTAGAGGCGAATCAACCGATTAGTTACGGATTAAAATATTATACCAGTAAAAAATCAAAAATTGCCGTCCTTCCAATTGGATATGCCGATGGTATCAGCAGAATTTTTACTAACAAAAGCCAGGTAATGATAAATGAAAAACTTTATCCAATTGTAGGTACTGTTACGATGGATCAGATTTTAGTTGTTGTAGATAATGATGTTTATGAAAACGACGAAGTGATCTTTTGGGGCAATTTTAAAAATAAAATACTGAAATCCAGTGAAGTTGCACATTTGGTGGGAACAATATCCTATGAACTTTGTACTTCAATTACAAACAGAGTATATAAACAATATATAGATTAAAAGCAGGAGATATTGTGGAATTATTTAATGATAAACAAGTAAGTGTAGTTTTATTTTATAGTAAAAAATTTAGTTATGCTCATGATGGAATGGTTAATATTTTACGATCTGTAGAAGCCCAGGAAAAAAGTTTTAAAGATATTACAATTATCAGCGATTCCGGTTTTGCTACAACAGGTTTAAATATGAATAATCTTAAAGTTCAGGAAGGAAATTTGGAAAATCTTTCTTATGAACTTAAAAAAGCCGTAAGCGGTATGAAGAGTGATTATGTGGTAATAATTGACAACAGACAATCAGAAGTGCTATTAAAAGATGCATATTTGGAAACTGTATTAATGGCCTTTGAAAGAAAACCTAAGGCTGGAATGATCTATGCTGATTATGATTTGAAAACAGATTCCGGAACCATTGAAAAACATCTTCTGAAACATCATATTGGCAGAGTTCGGGATAATCAGGATTACGGAAAAGTGTTTTTCTACCCAAAAAATATTTTAATAAATGCCATAGATGAAGAAGTTAAATTTAAAACTTTCTATGATATAAGGCTCAAAATTTCGGAGAAAAATGAAATTGTTCACCTGGCAAACAGGTATTCCGGTTCTTTGGCCACGATCGTTGATCAGGGGAAAAGGGCAAATGTTTTTGATTATCTGTTGGATAGTAAAGATAGTCAGTTAGAGGCTGAAGATATTATATCAGCACATTTAAAAAGAATCGGAGCGTTTCTGGCACCTCAGGCTAATTACAGGGGAAGACCCGATGAAAACAGGGACCTTAAAGCCTCGGTTATAATACCTGTAGGTCAGCGGCCTGTATTTATTTCAATGGCAATAGAAAGTGTTTTTAAACAGACTGTTGGGGATATAGAAGTGATTGTTGTTGTGAATGGAGGCTCAGATGATCCAACTGCCGTTGAAGTCAGAAAATATTTAGAGGGTGGAGTAAAATACGATGCAACAAAACCGAAAGTAAGGTTAAAGGTTGTGGATATAAATAATATTGGCTTCTGTCTGAATATTGGAACAAAAATGGCGAAAGGAAAATATTATATACAACTTGATTCTGATGACAGGTTAAAGCCTAACGCCGTGGAAAAAGTGATTGAGAAATTTGAATCCGATATAAATATTGGAATGGTAATTGGTTCCTATGAAGCCTGGGAATTGAAGGCTAATGGTGAATATTGCAGGATTAAGGAAATGCCGGTTGTAACCCATGATGAATGGACAGAAGATAATGGACGGAATAATTTATTAAGAATAAATGGAGCCGGAGCTCCACGCTGTATTCCATTTGAGGTAATTAAAGAGATTGGATATTTTGACATGAATGATACTCCTTTTGCTCGTAATTATGGTGAAGATTATGATATAGTATGCCGCATCAGTGAAAAATATAAAATAGGTCGGATTTTTGACCCAATTTATGAAGTTGTCAGGCATAGTGGCGGTACTGATCATAATATTGATGAATTGACGGTAAATCGAAATGATGAAGCCAAAGACCAGATGAGACTGGAAGCAATTGAAAGAAGAATTGAAATAAACAAGGGAACCTGACAAAGGATTAATTAGGATTTAGGATGGCCAATTTATTAATTAGATACTGTTTTGCTTAAATCAGAAAGTGTAAAATAATGGATAATGATTTTTTATTAATTGGTTTAGACGGTGGTGCGACAAAAGTAAGTGGCTGGAACATTACTTTTCATGGAGATAAATTCAGGTTGGGTGAGCACAACGTTGTAGTTTCATACAAAGATAACCCGGATTATTCTGATAAATTTCGTCCGGTAAATATTCAAAACCAAATAACAGAATATCAATCCGGCCAAATCAACCCTACAAAAGAAGAGATTCATCAAGGTCAAATCTACATTAAAGCAGCAGCTGAAACAGTAATTGATCTTGTGAAAAAAACCGGTTCACAAAAAGTGTTGATCGGAGAGGGAATGCCCGGCTTAAAGACAGCTGATATCAGAGGTGTTGCAGTTATGGCAAACGGGCCGAGAATTATTGACTATTGTGACCAAATGGAAATGATTTTAAAGCAAAATAATATAGAATTAGTAAGGCCAATTGCAAAACTGGGAAGCGATGCTTTTTATTGTGGAGTTGGTGAAGAATATGCCAGTCAGGGACAATTTAAGAATGTCGACAATTCCTATTATCTCGGTGGTGGAACCGGTGCTGCTGATGCTTTGAAATTGGGCGGTAATTTGGTTTCTCTTGATGACATTAAAGATTGGTTTGTCAAGGCCTGGGAGATGAAAAACCGAGATGAAATTTCTCTTGAAAAATGCGCTTCTGCTAAAGGAATACAGGAAATATATGGCAATTTTGCCAATATTTCTCTCGCTGATTTAAATAAAAGAGAAATATATCCTCACAATATTCGCGAACGGGCATTAAAAAATGAGAAAGCAGCAATTCGAACTTTTAATTTTCTTGCAGATAACCTGGCTCTTTTAATTTATGAACGGATAACTACAATCTATAGTGGGTGGAGTGATATTTTTAATTTTGTTAATCCAAACAGGGTTAAACCAAAACGAGAACATCCTTTTCATGGAACACGATTAGATTCAATAATAATTGGACAAAGACTCGGTGATTTATTTCAGATTTCCAGGGGAGACAGTCTGTTATGGGAGCCGTTTTTTCAGGAACTGTCATCACATATAATTAAATCTGAAGTTCTGGATCAACAAACCAAAGAATATTATTGTCCTGATGGGAATTTCAATCAGGATTTATTAGTAATTTCCAAATTACGGGAGGCCCCTGCTCTGGGAGCAGGGATTGATGCTTTTTTAACTTTGAACCCCCGGGAAAATTATTAAACGGAGATAGAATGCTGAAGCCAGGAAGCATACCCAATAGAGAGCCCGAAATCAGAGTTGGAATTGTCTTACCGGAAGATAATTGTACGGAAATAACCATCAATATACCGGCTGAGCCTGATTATTTTATTATCAGTGAAAATCAGCATAAATACAACCTGAATTCAGGTGATGAAGTTTTGTTTACCGCTAATAAAAACCAATGCTCTTTGTTTGTGAATTCTGGTAAAATTGACACTGGTAAAATTTGGAAAATAATTCCAAAAGATGATATTATTATGAATAACAAAACAGGGGTTAAAGTAAATAATGTTGTATCGGGCAGATCATTTCATTGGGAAAAAAAGATTAGCATTTATTTGGCGGGGATTATTGAGGTAAAAGGTGTTGAAGGAAATTTGGTTTTAATAAATGACCTTCCCCTTGAAGAATATTTGATGTGTGTGGCAACATCTGAAATGGGGCAGGCCTGCCCGCGGGAATTGATTGAAAGTCAAACTATCGCTGCACGCTCATGGATGCTGGCAAATGTGGAAATGAAGCATGTTGATTTAGGTTTCGATGTATGTAATGATGATTGTTGTCAGCGCTACCAGGGAACAACATTTTTGAGCGAGCAATCTGTAAAAGGGGCCTTGAATACACGAGGTAAAGTGCTAATGTATAATAATCAGATCTGTGATGCCCGTTATTCAAAAAGTTGTGGTGGAGTGATGGAAACTTTTGAGAATATCTGGGAAGATACACCATTGGATTATATGCAACCTATTCCGGACGGACCGAAAGATTTTGAAAATTCCAATCTACCGCTGAACTCAGAAGAAAAAGTAAAAAATTGGCTAAATAGCACACCGGAGACTTTTTGTAGTCCAAAAATAATCCCTGAAGATGAGCTGCAAAAATATCTCGGTAGTGTCGACGAAAAAGCTAATTATTTTCGCTGGACATTTAATTATTCTCAGGACAAAATAACTAAAATGTTAAATGAAAAATGTGATTTACAGGCTGAAAATATTATTGATATTATTCCAATGAAAAGAGGATATTCCGGCAGATTGACTGAGATTAAAATCATTTATTTGCACAAGGAAGAGAAGAAAGAATCTATTCTAAAAGATCAATATAATATCCGGGCTGCTTTTCATGATTCATTTTTATATAGTTCCGCATTCATTGTAGAGAAAGATGACAATCAAATTCCAAAAGAATTTGTTTTAAAAGGTGGAGGTTGGGGACATGGAGCCGGATATTGTCAGATTGGGGCTGTTGGCATGGCTCTGAAAGGTTATTCAACTGAAGATATTTTATATCATTATTTTCCAGGATCAGAGTTGAAGCGAATTTACAAATGATATAAAAATTTATAATAAAAAAGATTAAGGTATAAAAATTATCTATAGTAATGTATCTGTAATTACATAAAAATCATGGGGGAAATAGATGAATAATATTAAAAAAACAAACTCACCCTGGTCATGGATTCCGTCACTCTATTTTGCTGAAGGTATTCCTTATATCATAGTTCAATTTGTTGCAAGTGATATGTTCAAAACAATGGGTATATCCAATGTTAAATTAGCTTTTTGGACGAGTTTATTATACTTACCATGGATGATCAAACCACTTTGGAGTCCACTTGTTGATATCCATTCGACAAAAAGAAAATGGATCTTTTTAATGCAACTGATACTTGGGATTTCATTTATTGGAGTGGCTACTTCTCTTCAATTACCTTTTTGGTTTGCAGGCACTTTGATTTTTCTTTGGATGATGGCTTTTACTTCGGCAACGCATGATATTGCTGCAGATGGTTTTTATATGCTAGCCCTCGATGAACATAACCAGGCATTTTTTACAGGAATTCGAAGTACATTTTATCGTCTTGCAATGATTACAGGATTGGGTTTTTTAGTAATGTTAACAGGTCTTATTATGGATCATACAGGTCTTGA
The DNA here is from genome assembly GCA_029939575.1 of Fidelibacterota bacterium. Lineage (GTDB taxonomy): Bacteria > Fidelibacterota > UBA2242 > UBA2242 > JAOZSR01 > JAOZSR01. Next base: position 3,132 of record JAOZSR010000034.1, on the reverse strand, counting down.
TACTGTTTCTCTTGATGTAAAAGCTGTTCCTATAGAACAGGTTGTTGAAACAATAAATCCTTCAGATATTGTAATTGAGCAACAGGAAAATGTCGAAATATTGGTTTTTCCAAAAGAAATAAATGTTCCTTTAACAACAGTTACTAATACTTTGGATTCTACTAATATCTATTTTGCTCTTTCAGCACCTCCTGAAGATAATAAAGATATTACAGTAAAGTTTGGCCATAAAAAAGGAAGTAAAGATATATTTCTTTCTAAAGGTGATGTATTCAAGTTTAATTCGGAAAACTGGAATATTCCTCAATTAGCAACTATAAAAGTTGAACCAAATTTAAAAAATCCAACCTCAGCCAGATTTGATGCAAAATCCGGAAACATCTCTTTTAGTTGGGGTGTTTCAATGTTATTTTTAGGTATCTTATTTCTATTTTTTTCAATTTACCACAAATTTGTTCTTCCCTATCCGGATTCTGACAAACCTTTAGATAATGAAGATGATCACCCTTCTTTTGTTGTAGTGTTTACTTCCTTTTTTAAGAAAAAAGGTATTATAGTTTCTGTATTATTTTTAATATTATATCGCTTTTCAGAATCACAATTAACAAAAATGGCATCTCCGTTTTTGCTTGACGCTCGTGAAAATGGTGGTTTGGCTCTTTCATTAACAGAAAAAGGTTTTGCTTATGGAACAGTGGGACTATTAGCCTTAACACTTGGTGGAATTTCTGGTGGCCTTATTGCTGCAAAAGATGGATTGAAAAAATGGATATGGCCAATGGCTATTGCGATTAATCTACCTAATTTGGTTTATGTATATATGTCTTTTACTCAGCCTGATAACCGACTTGTTATCAATGCATGTATTGCTATTGAACAATTTGGATATGGTTTTGGTTTTACCGGATATATGTTGTACATGTTATATATTGCAGGACAGGGAAAATACAAAACTGCTCATTTTGCAATCTGTACCGCTTTTATGGCAATGGGAATGATGTTTCCCGGAATGTTAAGTGGTTGGGTACAACAAATGATTGGTTATCAGAAATTTTTTGTTTATGTAATTATTTGTACTATACCTAGTTTTGCAGTTTTATCATTAGTAAAAATTGATCCAAAATTTGGTTTAAAAAAGGGTAAATGAGGTTAATATTTTTTTGACGCAAACCTTTCGGGGCCTTATGCTCTGAAAGGTTTTGTTTTTCCGGCTGTTACCCGGATAATTTTTCTTTAAACCCTAAAATAAATTGAAAGTTACTACCCTTACCGACAGTACTGTCCAGCCAGATAACACCGTCCATTAATTGAATTAGTTTTTTGCAATTAGCCAATCCCAGGCCAATTCCCGAATATTCTCTTGTAAAAGAGCCGTCACTCTGAAAAAAGCTATCAAATATTTTACCCTGTTTTTCCGGTACAATTCCAATACCTGAATCGGCAACTGAAAAAAGAAGTGGAGAAAGTACATTTCCCAGATAGGCAAACAGGTTTTTTTCTTTAAGGAGGTCAGGAGATGCTTTTTGAATTTTAATTAGAATATTACCCTCTTTTGTGAATTTAATAGCATTTTCAATTAGATAATTCAGGATTTGTGTTAAGCGCTGGGGATCTCCAACAAGTCTTTTGGGGACATCATCATTAATTTGCAAATCTATTTGTAATTTTTTATCATTAATATCATTACTCTGAAATTTTATTATATTGGATAATACATTTTCAAGATTAAAAGATACTTCTTGGAAATTGATTTTAGCAGATTCAATTTTTGCATGCTCCAGAATATCATTTATTATCTTTAGCAATTGATTCCCTGATTTGTTGATAATGGTGATAAAATCCATTTTTTCTTTGTCTGTTTCAAGTGAAGACAATATTTGGGTCATTCCTAAAATTCCGTTTAATGGAGTTCGTAATTCGTGACTCATGGTTGAAATAAATTCATCTTTTAATTTATTTGCAGATAGTGCGTCGGACAATGCTTTTTGTAATTCTAGATTTCTTGCCCGAGCTTCCTTTTGTGAATTAATTAATTTTATCTGAACGTTTTTTTGTTCAGTGATATTATTAAAAGAGACAACTCCGCCGATTATTTCACCTTTATTGTTTTTTAAAGAATTATAATTCTTTAAAAGGGAGATTTTTCGCCCATCCTGTAATTCGCATTCTTTTTCAATATTTAAAATTGGTAAATCAGAATTTTTTGAAAAAAGCGGACATGATTTTTCACATTCCGGATCTTTAAATATTACATGGCAATGTTTACCGATAGCCTCTTTGGCCTCGATTCCAGTGATATGTTCCGATGATGGCGACCATGAAGTAATTTTTTTGTCTGTGTCTATTGTAAACAGGCCGGATGGGATGGTATTCAATACTGCCTGTAAGTGAGTTTGCATTTTTATTAATTTTTCCTGATAGGATTTTTGATCTGTATGCCTTTTGATACGGGCTAATAATTCCAATGATTTGAAAGGTTTTACTAAATAATCTGTGCCGCCGGCTTCGAATCCTTTTTCAATATCTTTGTCCCTGGATTTAGCAGTTAAAAATATGATAGGAGTTTCGGAAAATGCAGGATTTCCTCTAATTTTTTTACATGTTTCAAAACCGTCTATTCCCGGCATCATTACGTCCAACAGAATAACATCCGGGATATTTGTTTTTAGATATTCCAGGGCCCTTTCTCCATTTGTTTTTTCTTCAACACGGAATCCGGCATGTTTTAATTCTGTTGATAAAAAACGAAGGCTCAAGGGGTCGTCATCTACAATTAAGATATGTATTTGGTGGAGATTTTCCATAATTTTTTTTCCGATCAATTATTCAAAGACGTACAAAGGAAATATTAATTACCAGGTTTTGGGTTTTTAATAAAATGTACGATTTGTAAGATTTTTTTCAATTATAATATGTTAGGCTTCAGTTATTTGCGTTATTCTTGTTACTTGCGAATAAAATATAAGAATTATTTGTTGAATTTGTCAATTATTTAAAATCATTATTTTTTAATTTGCCCAATATGATAATTCTGTAAAAAGTAAATTTGCCGTTATTCTGAATGAGGTACGAATGATGAATCTCCTACAATTATCGACGAGATTCTTCGTTGCTACGCTACCTCGGACTATG
>JAOZSR010000099.1 GCA_029939575.1 Fidelibacterota bacterium | reverse complement strand
TTCTCTTTGAAAGAGAAGGGGAGTATGGCTAAAACTATAGATTGTTGATAATCGATTGAGAGGGGATGAGTTAAATTGCCTTTGAGCGAGAATAAAAACAAAAAGGGGAAATGTGTAAGACATCTCCCCTTTTCAAAAAAGATAAAATTTAATTTATTAAAAGGCTGATTGATACCTGGCTCTGTTGGTAACATTCCAATCAGAATGACTTCCAAGTTTGGAGTTTACAAAACGTGTTAGTTTCACGACTCTGTCTTTAATATAAGCACCTTCATAATTTGATTCAAAATTTTCATAATCCATAGTTGTGGCGTTTGACAATCTGGTTAAAACGGCAGCTAGGCCTTTTGGATCATAACCAGCCCGATATGCATAAGCGGCGCCCAATTGGTCTGCTTCATATTCATACTCAAGTTGCCTTGGTGCTGTTGCAGCTTCGTAAATATTCATTGATAATTCTTCCAGCTCGGCTTCAGACTCTGACATTTCTCCCGGAATTTCATCTTCCATGGCAGCAAAAGCTCCTTCTGAAGCAATCATCTCCTTGCGATGCCCCATTTCTTTGTATCCGTGCTGAGAAACGACGTGTGCAATTTCGTGCCCCAGAATACATGCCAATTCAGCTTCGTTTTCAATCATATCCAAAAGTCCGGAACTGATAAAAATCATTCCCACGGGAGTAGCATAAGCTGTTGGCCGATCATCGTCCAGGATAAAAAATTTCATAGGATAATAATAGAGCTCTGTATTTTCAACGATCAGAGTTCCCATGTGATTGAGATATTTTAATTTTGCTTCATCTTTAACCAGCCCGACAGAAGCAATTTGTCCGGCAGTTGCCAGACCGATTTTTTCCAGTCTCATGGAAATATGAAAATCTTCAGGATCATTTATTAATTTTTTGTATCTTCTCCGCAATTTCTTCACTTTTCTGCCCTGATAAGTTTGGGCTTTAAAAATATTATACTCACGGGCATTTATAATTGGTGTATCAAAATATTCGAGGAAAGAATTGTCTCCGCTCTTATATTTAATATATTTCTGGGCAAAACCTTTCACAGCTCCACTTGCCGATGCTTTGGAAATTATTCCACTGGAAGTATTTTCAAAATCAAAAGAGCCAAAAGATGATTTTTGTTCAGTTGCTTTGGTTTTAAGAGCGTTGGAAGATACCCACCCGTCTTTATTTTCACAGGATATTGATGCCCAGCCTTCTTCATTTTTGTTCACAGCGATTTTAGCCCCATGATTCAGAACTCCGATTAAAGGATAAAAACATCCGGGTCCTTTGCGAAAATGGGTATTATCTCTTTGAATGATCTGGCCATGTCCCCCAAGTGCCACAAACATGCTTATCATCATAAAAATCATTAGTTTTTTCATAATACACCTACTTTTGTTTATTTCTATTTTACATTAATGTTAAAAATTCCATCTTTGTCAATTAACTTTGGATTCTTCTTTAGCTGGTCACATCGTTCCACGAAAACCCTGGCAACTGTATCGTTGGGCCTATCTTCTAAAATTTTCTCAAATAATTTTCGGGCATTCCGAAATTTTCCTTCACGATAAATATTTAGCGCCTCTTCATGTAATAGTAATATAGTTTCGGCATTTTTATCGAGATTTTCTTTGCGGCAAATCACATTATAGATTCTTAAAGGCTTTAACCTGCCCTTAACCCTGATAAAATCCAGTTCCAAACAGACAAATTCATCTTTGACAAATTCATAGGTCGCTTCAGAAATAATATTCTGAGTACTATATATTTTATTTACTCCTTCTAACCGGGCTGATAAATTCACGGTATCGCCAATAGCGGTAAAATCCATCCTGTTCGAAGAGCCAATATTACCTATAACCAGGCTTCCGCTATGCACACCAACTCTTGTTATTAAAGGAATATTGTGATTCTTGGTTGTAATTTTTAAAGAGGAGAGCTCGTTGAATGCCAAAATTGCATTACACGCCTGTTTTGCATGAGTTTGTGATTCAACCGGAGCCCCAAATATCGCCATTATACCATCACCGGTATATTTATCTAACATGCCATCGTTTTTAAAAATAATCTGCTCAACTTTTTCAAAATAGTCATTGAGAAACTTTACGATTTCCCGCGGAGTAAAGTACTCAGAAATTGTAGTGAAACCCTGGAGGTCAGTAAAAAGAGAAGTAGCAACTATTTCCCTGCCTCCCATTTCGAGTTTCGAGGGATCTTCGGTTAAGCTTGCTACTACCTGAGGATGTAAATAGCGGTTAAATACTTTTTTAACAAGTTTTTTCTCCCGGCCTTCCATTAAATAATTTATAGATAAAACGGATATCAGTGATAGAACGATAGAAATTTCCGAAAATACAAAAGGAGTCAACATCTTGTTATTTTGAAATGCCAAAACAGCAATTACAAAGGGAATACTGAATAAAAATAAGGTTATCAGTGTTGATTGCCAAACTTTTAATTTTTGCCATAAGTATGATAAAATAAATATTATTCCAAAACTAAACAAAGTCCACAATAACATTGAAAAAGATTGTACATAATCACCATTTAAAACATTAGAATACAAAGTGGCATATATCTCTACTCCGGGGAATGGTTCGAGTAGGCTAAAAGGAGTTGTTTTCAAATCGAGCAATCCGGCAGCCGTTGCTCCAATGAATATGGCTTTATTTTCAAAAATTTCGGGAGGTAATACCGGAGTTTGTCCATTTTTCCATTGCATATAAGACTGTAAAACCTGGTAGGCAGAAACATATTTAAATGTATGCTCCGGTCCACCCGGCCCATACCAATAAATATGAAAAAATCCGGATTTATCAATAGGTACTCGCTGCTCGCCAAAAATTAATTCACCCGTGTTTTCATTATAACCCAGCGAGTCAGACCGCTCCCTTAATAACAAAGTAGTCAGCGCCATATAGGGATATTTTTTATCTTTATGCTGGTAAATGAGTGGGATTTTTCGACAGGTGCCGTCAGAGTCGGTAAAAAAATTAACTGTGCCGGGGTGAGCCATTGCTCGTTGAAATCTTGGAATTGGTAACGTTATCCGTGGATATTTATGAACAATTTTTTCAGGAAGGTTGTAATTGAACTCTATATTATATTCTGTGGCAATGGTTTGGGAGCCAGAATGAGTGGAATCTTCCATTTGTGACGCTAAAACAACCCTGCCGCATTTTTTCATTTGAAAAGCAAAAAGCGAGTCTGCGTATTCTGCTTCAATATTTAACCGGTCAATATCGGGGGAGGAGAAAATAATATCATAACTGATTGTGGTTGCGTTACAATGATTCAGATATTCAGTCATAGCCGCGTATATATCCCTTGGCCAGGGCCATAAAATCTTCAAATTATCCTGCAGTTTATTCAAACTGTTTTGGTCAATTGCTATGATCACAACATCCTCTGGATGCTCTTCTGCTTTAAAATTACGATATAAAATATCCTGAAACTGTTTTTCCCAGCGCTGAATCAGTTGACTGCTTGACAGGGTTAGAGATAAGAGAACACTTGCCAGGCCAATTATTAAAGCTATGAATAATTTGTTGTGAAATATTTTCATTTTTTCCATTTATATTAATATTTAATTTTTCCAGCTTTTGCATATTAACATAATTATAAATTAATTGAAAGGAAAAACTTCAGATTGGCTAAAAAGGTTTCCTGAATAAATTAAAAAAAACTTTCTTTGCATAGCAAAAATTGCTATCTTAATAAACAATGGATATAATGGGATAAATCTTGAAAATTCGAAATTTTAAAATAAAATATATCAGAGGGAGGCAAAATTGGCTGCGTCATTATTAAAAGGAAAACATTTTATATCTCTTCAGGACTGGAGTAAACAGGAAATAAACATGGCTCTTGAAACATCGGGAGACCTGAAGCGCAAATTTGCTAGAGGGGAAAAACACAGATTGTTGGATGATCAAACCCTGTTTATGATGTTTTTTGAACAATCAACCAGAACCAGGAATTCTATGGAAGCCGGTATGACCCAGCTTGGTGGTCACGCTCACGACCTCACTCCGGATAAAATGCAGCTTTCTCATGGCGAGTCAGCTAAAGACACGGCAATGGTTTTGTCCCGAATGGGACACGGAATCGCCTGTCGAAATTGTTTTTACGGTATTGGAAATAAATATCTTAATGAAATGGCAAAATGGTCTTCGGTTCCCATCATGTCTTTGCAGGATGATTTTTACCATCCTATGCAGGGAATTGCTGATTTAATGACGATTAGGGAATATTTTGGCATCAACACAAAAGGCTTAAAGGTTACAATATCATGGGCTTATGCAACCTCCCATGCAAAACCGCTGTCTGTGCCCCAAACACAACTTCTTTTGTTTGGCCGGTATGGAATGGACGTTACTGTAGCTGCACCAAAGGAATTTCCTCTTAAAAAAGAAATTGTAGACACATCTCTGATAAACGCTGAAAAGAATGGCGGTAAAATAACATTTACCGACGATATGGATGCTGCATTTGAGGGTGCGCAGATTGTCATTCCAAAAAACTGGGGAGGGTTTGCCAATTTTGATAATTTTGTCGATGATGAAAAACATCGAAAAGAAATGACAAACAATCTCCAAAAATACAAAAACTGGATTTGTGATGAGAAACGCATGAAATTAGCTGCACCGGAAGTAAAGTATATGCACGCCTTACCGGCCGACCGTGGCAATGAAGTCACCGATGCTGTGATTGATGGAAATTCATCCATTATTTATGATGAAGCAGAAAACCGGCTACACACAGCAAAAGCAATTATGGCTTTAACAATGGGTGGCAGACGCTAATATCTATAACTGTTGTTGGTTGAAAAATCAACCCTATGACCAAGATGTAATCATCATATTGATAAGTATTTCTATATAATGACAGGCACTATTCAATTTTTGTTGACAACCTGTGTTTTTTCAATGAAATTAATCAATTTGATATTGTAATAAAGAAGAGACAAATTAAAATAAATATGAAGAAATTCAGACCAAATATTTTGTGTATAATAATTCTATTTGGATTTGTTGGTTTTTCCCGGGCTCAGGATTATAAAATCCTTCGGGAATATGAGACAGAAAAAGGACTGAAAGGTGTAATAACAAATTCACATTCACTAACCCTGGAGCCGAAGTTATACATATTTCAAAATAAAATTCAAAACTCCGACGCAAAGGACAAAAAACATATCCTCATTTCTCCGAATCAAAAAATCACTATTTCTCCCCAAAACCATTATTTTGGAATTACAACCCCTGATATTTCAAACAGAGGATATAAAACAAACACTGACTATTTATTCCAATTGTTTAATTCCGACTTAACAAAAATATTTTCCTATAGACGTGCTTTTTCGGGAACAGAATTCCCCAAATTAAATATTTCTGAAGCCAGTCAATCTGTAACAATTACTCATGCCGATGGAAAATATGTTTATTCTATTAATAATAAGGGTGAAGCAAAATGGGGAAAACAGTTATTCAAAGGCCTGAAAACCCAGCAGTATAAATCCATGGGAATTATTAGCAAAAATGGTAATTGTTTCCTGTTTTTCACCTGGACATCCGGTAAAGATTCACAAAAAATGAAACCAATGCTGTACTCCTTCAGCATGAATGGGAATTTGCTTTGGAAATTCGAAGTGCCTTTATTGTCATGTCATAATATTGGTGTATCTGAATCAGGTAAATATTGTCTGATTTCAGGAGAAAAGGATAGTGATGATATTAATGTTATCAAGACACAAACCCTTTTAATTGATAAGAACGGGAGTTTGTTGGAAGTTTTCCCTTTTGGTTTTCTACAATATGATTTTGATGAATCTCGGGAGATCCTTGTTTTATCAGAATATAAAAAGATAAATTTAATAAGTACTTCTGACAGGTCTGTGCATTATTCATTACAAACTGGTGGTAATGGCAGAAAAAATCTGGCAGTTAAGATAATTGGAAATAAATTTATTACATTGACCGGACAGGAATTCTTAAACATTGACCAAATAATATATAACCACCCGCAAGTTACCGTTTGGTCTGAAAACGGTAGAATCTCTTATAGTAAAATGTTTAATTTAAATTATACAATTGAGGGGAAAATACATACAAGCCCGAATTTTAAAGAATTTGGGATTGCATTACATAATAAATTTGTAATCTTTGGGTCTTCTATAGAATAGAATTATATCAGTTTGTCTTATAATTTAAACAGTAAAGGAGTAATCAAATGTTGAATTTTATCTGGGTAGCGATGATTCTGATATCAATCATTGTGGGGTTTTTTACGGGAAATCTTAATGCTGTGACAGACGCTGCGATTCAAAACGGAACATTAGCCGTTGAAATAGCCATTGGTTTAATTGGAATTATGGCCTTTTGGCTGGGAGTTATGAAAATCGCCGAACATGGCGGAATAATCAAACTGTTATCAAAAATGATTAAACCGTTATCAAGATTACTTTTTCCAAATATTCCATCTGACCATCCGGCAATCGGAACGATGCTGATGAATGTTGTTGCCAATTGGCTGGGTCTGGGAAATGCCGCTACGCCTCTCGGATTAAAAGCAATGGAGGAATTGCAAAAAATAAATCCTGAAAAAGATACGGCATCAAACGCTCAGATTATTTTTCTGGCTATCAATACTGCCAGCATCACTTTTATTCCAATTACAGTTATTGGTGTTCGTACAAAATTCGCATCTATGAACCCCTTTGAGATAATTAGTACCAGTATTTTTGCCTCTACCTGCGCCTGCATTACCGCAATAACTGTTGCCAAAATTATGCAGCGATTACCATGGTTTCGCAAAACAGATCCGGGCATTTTAATCACATCAGAAAAGAAGGAGGAAAAAGATGCTTGACTCACTTACAACAGCAGTTACCGACACAGTTAATGTTGCCAGTGCTTCCGGAGAAACCCTTTTTGTTACTTTCATGAAAACAGTATCATCCCTGGCGGTGCCATTAATGATATTTTTTGTATTAGTTTTTGGTGTTATTAAAAAAGTTAAAGTATATGAAACCTTTGTCGATGGCGCAAAAGAAGGTTTTAATGTTGCTGTTAAAATAATTCCTTTCCTGGTGGCTATGTTAGTAGCCATTGGAATGTTTAGAGCCTCCGGAGCCATGGACCTTTTGGTCAAAGTTCTTTCTGTTTTCACTAACCGGATAGGAATGCCGGCAGAAACACTACCTCTTGCCCTGATGAGACCGCTATCGGGAAGTGGTTCCCTGGGATTGGTTACGGAGTTGATTAGTACACATGGACCGGACTCTTTTATTGGAAGACTATCCTCAACAATGTTTGGTAGTACTGAAACCACATTTTATGTTTTGGCTGTTTATTTCGGCTCGGTTGGGATTCGCAAAACCCGCCATGCAGTAATTGCCGGATTGTCTGGTGACATTGCAGGAATGTTTGCTGCAATATTTATTTGTCGAATCGTTTTTGGGGGCTGAACAGGTCGATTGTTTTATTAATCTATCAACAAAAGATGGGCTTTAATTTCAGCTTTATCGGGGAGATCTTCTGAAAAAATTCATTATTCGAATATCAATATTCTTAGGGTTGTTATTTGGATTGTTTTTAATAACTGCAATTCTTTATACCATAAAATTTCAAAAAGAAACTTCGGGAATGAACATATTAAACACAGGCACGCTTGCTGATAGTGTAATATCAGTAAATGGTGATATTGTAAATTTTTTTCTGATCAAATCTGATGACGGTTTCATCGCAATTGATGGGGGAAATGAAAGCCAAAGGGTGTTGGAGGAATTAAGCATACTTGGTATCGGGGCAGATGAAATCAAAGCTGTACTCCTGACTCATAGCGATCGGGATCATATTGCCGGCACAGGTGTTTTCAAAGATGCCACTGTGTATCTTGCTCAGAATGAGGAACAAATAATCTCCGGAAATAAAAAACGATTTTTACTTTTTAGTAACAAACTGGAAACAGATTACAGGGTATTATATGATAACCAGGAATTGGAAATAAATGGAATAAACATCAGGTGCATTCTAACTCCCGGACATACTCCGGGCTCTATGTGTTTTTTAATAAATGGAAAATACCTGTTTGTCGGCGACACAATGAGTTTAAAGGATGGAAGAGTTTTGCTTTTTAATGATACTTTTAATATGGATTCAGAACTTCAAAAAACATCACTGGAAAAATTATCAAAATTAGAAAATGCAAAATATATATTTACTGCTCATTATGGATTTACAGATAATTTTTCCAAAGCTTTTGAAAACTGGTAAAACGGTTTGATTTGGTATGTTCAAGCGCAGTGTGCCGGAAATATTCTCTACAAAGGAGAACAAAATTAATACAAAATAATAAACAGTTATATAGAGGACAAAGAACCCGGCCACTACCTCAGGGTTTTCTGGGTTAAAATTCCAATCCAAAGGCAATACCAGGTGTTCTTTGTGTCGGTAAATAATAGAATATTAAAGACATGGGCACATTAAAAGGTATTTCAAAAAAACCAGCCGATTCAAAGGTGAAAGCAACTCCGGTAGAAAAATAGGTCTTGTCAAAATCCCCGGCCCCCTTCATCCAATCAGAAAAAAATGTAGCATAAAATCTTTTTAAATACATTGCTCCCAAAATATCCCAATCGGGATAAGCAACCGGGAATTTGTATTGGGCAGAAATTTTATTGATGTGTCTGTGTAAATAATGGATGTATCCGCGTGGTGTAATAATATTACTTATAAATTTATATCCCCGCGAGTTATTATACTCATATTCATATTCCAATATTAAACCATGATGTTTGAAAGGCGCCTTTAGAGATCGGGAAATCTTAAAATATAACTGCCCGCCTTTTATGCCTTGACTACCAGCCACGCGACTAAGTTTTATATATGCTTTTTGAGCGCCCAGAACCAAATCTCTCGCCGAGCCTTCCGTTTGTGTTTGAAAATCCAAAGCAAAAGATATCGGGAGCGCTGTTCCGTTTTTATTTGGTTTTTTGACCTCAATTACTGCTGAGTTTAGTCGCTTCCGCTGTTTATATTCACTAATGTTTATATATTCAACTTCTGACGAAAATGTTAGCCGTTTTCTGTGAATTCCCGCTGTTTTATAAAAGACCGGAAATCTGGCGTTTAAAGAAACGGCTGTTTCTTTCCAGAAATCTCCGGGAAGGTTTTTTCCAAAGACCAAGGTAGTGTCTGCAGTCTTGTACATACTCCGACCTCCAAAACTGGTTTGCAGGGTCAGGATCGGATATAGAGCTTTGTATAAAATACTTCCCCCAAGGTGGCTTGTCTTTTCGTTAATATTTAATCCGGCAGAACAAATATATTGCATAGTATTCAAAATGTTGGAAGAAATGATATTGACACCAAATTCATTTATTTCAGACGATAATAACCAACTGTGAATATTGGAATATCGTTCCAGTCCGCTATAATCTGAAACAGTATATTGTTTTTGGGAAATTAAATCTTGCTTACAGATCGATTTTCCCTGCTCCTGCTCAATCACAGGTTTAAAATATTCGGTGGGATTTACAGCTATGTCATTCATTGGTTTCCAGAGAGTCCTGTCTAATTTCATTTTTTCCACCACCATGCCAAGCCGTGTAAAATTGTTAAATATCAGATATTGATCATCATAGCTGATTGTCGGATTATAGGCTCCCAGTTTTTTAGATGTTATCTGAAATGTTTTACCGGACTTTGAATTTACAGCATAAATATTATCAATTCCGGAATAAGGTGATTCATATAAAATGTAATCTTTCCAGAAAACCGGCCGTAAAATATCTTCTTCTGATTCAGATCGAATTATGTCAAAAATTCCCGTATCAATGTTAAAAACATAAAGACCTTTTCCATTATATTTATGACTTGTAAAAACAATCTTTTTACCGGATTTCGCCCAGGAAGGAAAAAGAATTGTACCTAGGTTTGGACTTTGGTTTTTGCAAATTATTTCACCATTATTCCCATTTAGAATTACAAGATAACATTTTCGGGTTTCAGTAAATTCTACCGTTGCAATTAGATTTCCACAATTAGAAATTGCAGGATTATAATAACGGGTATTCTGGGTTATTTGTTTTCGTTCTCCGCTTTCCAAATTATACACTACAATGTTTGCCCAACTAAGTTTGTCCCATCGCTTATCAACATGAATTTCAGTTCCCACTGCTTTGTTACCATTAATATTAATGCCAAGTCGGTTCATGGTTTCTGATACAGGACTAATGGGAATTGCATCATCTTGAGTGATTCTGACTATTTCCGCCTGATCAGCCGGTCCGCATTTTATGGCAAAAATTTCACCCTTTTTATTTTCTCCCGGATTATTATAATTGGTTCTGATTTTATGTTTTTGGGGACTGATAATTTCAGAAGGAGTAAGTTCAAGATTTGTGATTTGTTTTTGCCAGATCTCTGATAATTCATCCATTGTATCACGGTAAATTTCTTTGGCGTTTCTGTTAGTAACCATTTTCATAGATTTTGAAAATGGGAATAGCAGGTGGGTTGAAAATGGCCAGGTCATAGTGCGATGTAAAATATTTTTCCAGGCTGATGAATCATAATTTCTTCTAACATGGGTTGTCATTAAATATCCAAGTTGATAATGGCTTGGGTAATAATCCTTATACGAACCAAAAAGGGCTTTTCTGTAATTATAGTGAATATTATCAAGTAATAGTGCCCGGATATCCCGATCAAAATAGGGCATTCTTCCCCGTCCGCTTTTTGACAATACTGTTTCTGTCAATACTGCGTCTCCCTCGTAAAACCAGGGAGGCACGAAATTAGAATAAAATAATTTCCCAATATCTCCAAACATCAATCCGGCAAAATAGGCATTTTCCGTATTCAATGAAGCATATTGAACCATGTGTCTGCCTTCATGTAAAGCCAAAAGATTGTACCACTCCATGGTTCCTGAAAATTTTGACGTAGCCGGAACACTGAACCACTCTGACATTCGGGGAAATAATCTAACATATCCATTGGAAACCGCTCCCCGATTACTCAAAAGTATTGGAATTGGGGGATGTAAAACAGAGAGGGTTTTGGACAATGGTTTATTAAAACTCTCCAAAGTATTAGCTACTCGGTTCGCCTCCTGTCCGATTTCTTCGGGAAAAATAATTTGAAAGCGTTCTGTTTGGATTTGTTTCCATTCAATGTCGGGCGGATCCTGGGCAAATAGAAATATTGAGCCACAAAACAGTAAAATATATTTAATCGTCCAAATTTTCATAACTTAATATATACAAAATATCACTCAATATTAAGTGAAATGTAATCGATGGGAACCTTGTGTGGGGCTTATAAAAAAAAGGAGGCTTGTCACTGGTGTAACAAGCCTCGACTTTTTTCCCTCACATCTAAATACAATATCAATATAAATATTTGATGTAAAAATGGAAAGCTTTTATTTATGAAAATCATTATTTTTGCGATACTATGTTCTTTGTTTATTATAAAGGAAATATGGTATTTTCCGTTAAAAGGTAAAAAGGTTTTTGCAAATTTTTTATTCCGAAAAAAGTGGATATCCGGTCATTCTGAAAAAGTTTTGAATCTTTATGTGATT